>NZ_JBITFB010000010.1:0-281683 GCF_044455625.1 Kitasatospora sp. NPDC051164
CGCCGACGGCCGCATCGTCGACGAACTCCACACCCCCACCGCCGACACCGTCCTGGACCGCATGCGCCGCTTCGACGCCAAGGGCCGCACCAGCTAGGGGCCACACCAGCTGACACCGCGACAGCCCGAAGCCCCGAAGCCACCCGTCCCAACGAGCACCCCAGGACTGACAACCCCTCATGTTCCGCACCGCATTGCGCAATGTGCTGGCCCACAAGGGCCGACTGCTGATGACGACACTCGCCGTCATGCTCGGCACCGCCTTCGTGGCCGGCACGCTCGTCTTCACCGACACGCTCGGCAGCGCGCTCAGGTCCCAGAACTCCAAGAGCTACACCGACATCGCCGTCACGGTCAGCGACCGGGAGGCGGTCGGCCGCGGCTACGACCACGGCAGCAAGGCCGGCACCGGCCCCACCCTCACCGAGGACACCCGCAAGGCCGTCGCCGCGCTGCCCGGCGTGGCCGAGGCCCGCGGCGTGATCAGCGGCTTCGCCGGCATCGCCGACAAGAAGGGCGCGCTGATCGGCAACGGCTTCTCCACCACCGGCACCAACTACGTGCCGGGCGCCGACGGCACCGACCCGCGCTACCCGCTGGTCGAGGGGCGCGGCCCGAAGGACGCCACCGAGATCGCACTGGACGCCAAGACCGCCGAGAAGGGCTCCTACAAGGTCGGCGACACGGTGCGGGTGGCCGTCAACGGCCCGGTGATGGAACTCAAGCTCACCGGCACCCTGCGCACCAACGACCCGCGCGTGACGGCCGGCGGCTCGCTGGCCGCCTTCGACAGCGCCACCGCCCAGCAGCTCTACCTGACCCCGGGCCGCTTCGGCGAGCTGGACGTCAAGGCCAAGCCGGGCACCGACGACGCCGCGCTGCTCACCGCCGTCAAGCAGGCCGTCCCGCACGGCGACACCATCGAGGCCAGGACCGGCCGCGAACTGGCCGACAAGCAGGACCGGATGATCCAGCAGGGCACCAAGGGCATGAGCACCGCCCTGCTGGTCTTCGCGGGCATCGCGCTCTTCGTCGGCATCTTCATCATCGCCAACACCTTCACCATGCTGGTCGCCCAGCGCACCAGGGAACTGGCCCTGCTGCGCGCCATCGGCGCCAGCCGCAAGCAGATCACCCGCTCCGTCAAGATCGAGGCGGGCCTGGTCGGCCTGACCGCCTCGGTGGCCGGTCTGGCCGTCGGCATCGGGATCGCCGCCGGACTCCGGGCACTGCTGAACGGCCCGCTGGAGGCCAACCTGCCGGACGGCCCGCTGGTGATCGCCCCGGGCACGGTCATCGCCGCGATCGCGGTCGGTGTCCTGGTCACCCTGCTCGCCGCGTGGCTGCCGGCCCGCCGGGCCTCCCGGATCGCGCCGGTGGCGGCGATGAGCTCGGCCGAGCAGCCCGCCACCCAGAAGAGCCTGGTGGTCCGCAACAGCATCGGCCTGGCCCTCGCCCTGGCCGGCGCGGCCGGCCTGGCGGCGGGTGCGGCGAACAAGGAGGTCAAGCTGGTCGGCGTCGGCGCGGGCACGCTGCTGATCGGCGTGTTCGTGCTGACCCCGCTGCTGTCCCGGCCGCTGATCGCGCTGTTCGCCCCGCTGCTGCGCGGGCTGTACGGCACCCCGGGCCGGCTGGCCAAGGAGAACGCGATCCGCAACCCGCGGCGCACCGCCGCCACCGCCTCGGCGCTGACCATCGGCGTCACCCTGATCACCGCGCTGACCGTGGTCGGCGCCTCGGTGAACAAGGCCGTCGACAGGGCGACCGCGAGCGACCTCAAGGCCGACTTCACGGTCACCATGCAGAACTACTCGATGCTCTCCCCCGAGGTCGCCACCCAGATCGCCAAGGCGCCCGGTGTCAGCGCGATGAGCGTGGACCGCACCGTCCCGGTGACGATCGGCGCGACCGGAGCGGCCGGCACCGCCGTCCCCGGGACCGCGGACGGCGCCGACACCGAGTGGCTGACGAGCGTGGACGCCGCCGGCATCGACCAGCTGGCGACCATCAAGGTCAAGGAGGGCGACGCGGACGCCCTCAGGCAGGGCAAGCTGCTGGTGAGCGCCGGCTCCTCCGGGAACAGCCGCTACAAGGTCGGCGACACCCTCGCCGTCACCTACCCGGACGGCACCAAGGCCTCGCTGACCGTCGGCGCCGTGCAGGAGCCCAACAGCGCCCTGGCCGGGATCGTCGCCCCCGACGCCGTGGTCGGGCCGCACGCCGCGCCCGGCACCGGTCCGAACAAGGTCCTGGTCAAGGGCGCCGACGGCCCGACCGCGAAGCTGAAGCAGGCGCTGCGCGACGCCACCGGCGGCAACCCGCTGATCGCCGTCAAGGGCGAGAAGGACATCAAGGCGGAGAACCGCCAGATCGTCACCGACATCCTGAACATGATGTACGGGCTGCTCGGGATGTCCGTGGTCATCGCGGTGCTCGGTGTGGTCAACACCATGGCGATGTCCGTGTTCGAGCGCCGCCGGGAGATCGGCATGCTGCGGGCGATCGGCCTGGACCGGCTCGGCATCCGCCGGATGGTCCGGCTGGAGTCGCTGCTGATCGCTCTGTTCGGCGGACTGGTCGGCGTCGTCCTCGGCATCGTGGTCGCCTGGGCGGGCCTGCGCACCCTCGCGGACACGTTCAAGGGCCTGACCACCGAGGTCCCGCCGGTGCAGATCCTCTGCTTCCTGCTGGCGGCCGCCGTGGTCGGCCTGCTGGCCGCGCTCTGGCCGGCCCACAAGGCCGCGAAGCTGGACATCCTGGACGCCATCAAGAGCGAATAGCCCGGGCGGCGCACCGACAGGAGCCCCCCGGGGCGGTCCGAACGGACCACCCCGGGGGGCTCCTTCGCGTCGTCACGTGATCACATGGTCGCCGCATCGCGTCACGGCGTCACGTGACCGCGTCACGGCCCGGCGAACACCACGCCCTGGTTGGAGGGTTGCAGCGAGCCGGTGGTGAGCCCGGCCGCGGAGACCAGCAGTTGGACGACCGGCTTGCCGTCCAGGCCGATCACCTCGGTGGTCAGCGGCTTGGTCTCGTCCGGCGGGGTGAGCTGCAGACCGGCGACCACGTGGCAGGTCGGGTCGGCCTTGTCGCAGGAGTTCCACTTGAGGCCCGCGAAGGCGCTCGTCTTCGGCTTCAGGGTGGCCGCGGTCGGCGGTCCGGGGTGCGCCTCCCGCTTGACCGCGATCGTGTCCGCGCTGTTGTCGGGCCGCAGGCCGCCGTATCCCGGGTAGCCGAACAGGGTGCAGCTCCGGCTGCCCTTGTTGGTGAGGATCAGCATCGCCGAACCGGCGTCCTGGAGCTGGACGGTGGCTTCGAGTTCGTCGGCCTTGCACCGCGCGCCGGCCGACTGGGTCACCATCGGCCCGGCCGGTGTCGCCCCGGGGACGGTCACCTTGCCGGCGCTCGTCGGCGCGGCGGGCGTCGTCGCGGTGACGGTCACCGTCGGCGCCGGCTGCGCCCCCGTCCCGGCGTCGTCGTTGCACGCGGTCAGCAGCACGGCGGCGGCGAGCGCCGTCACACCGGCGGCCGCGAGCCTGGCAGGCCTACGAACGGTCATGTTCCCCCCACGGGTACGCGATCGGCACTTCCACCCCCAGCACGCCGCCCACGACCGAACCGGTTCCGGCTGTGACGGACTCATGACGAAACCGCCCCGCCCGGCGGGTGCCGGGCGGGGCGGTGAGGTGTGGTGGGGTGCGGTGGGGTGCGACCTGCCTGGTCAGGCGGCCGGCTTGGCGGTGGCGGGCTTGGCGGGCTTGCTCTTGCTGCCGCTGCCGCCGCCGAGGACGTTGAAGAAGACGGCCAGCGTCGGGATCAGGTAGAGGAGCCAGACGACCAGTTGCAGCACCGTCGGGTCGGGCTGGAAGTTGAACACGCCCTTCAGCAGGGTGCCGTACCAGCTGTCCTTGGGGATGGTGCTGGAGATGTCGAAGGCCGTGCTGTGCAGGCCGGGCAGCCAGCCGGCCTCCTGCAGGTCGTGCACGCCGTACGCGAGGACGCCGGCCGCGACCACGACCAGCATCGCGCCGGTCCAGGTGAAGAACCTGGCCAGGTTGATCTTCAGCGCGCCGCGGTAGAACAGCCAGCCGAGCACCACCGAGGTGAGCAGGCCGAGCGCGGCGCCGATCAGCGGGTTCCAGCCGTCGCCGGTGGCCTGCACGGCCGACCAGATGAACAGCGCGGTCTCCAGGCCCTCACGGCCGACGGCCAGGAAGGAGGTGACGACCAGGGCCGTGGTGCCCATCGCGATCGCCGCGTCCAGCTTGCCGTGCAGCTCGGTCTTCAGGTGCCGCGCGGTGCGCCGCATCCAGAACACCATCCAGGTCACCAGGCCGACCGAGATGATCGACAGCGAGCCGCCGAGCGCCTCCTGGGCCTCGAAGGTGAGCTGCGAGGAGCCGAACTGCAGCACCGCGCCGAAGGCCATCGAGAGCACCACGGCGGCGGAGACGCCGAGCCAGACCGGGGGCAGCTTGTCCCGGCGGTCGGTCTTGACCAGGTAGGCGATCAGGATGCAGACGACGAGGCTGGCTTCGAGGCCTTCGCGCAGGCCGATCAGGTAGTTGCCGAACACGCGGGCTCCTGGGGTGTCGAGGTGGTACTGGGGAACGCGGTCGGGGTGTCAGCCGAACAGGGCCTGGCCCCACCACTCCCCCGGCTTGCGCACGCCCGCCGGGCAGGCGAAGTGGGCGGAGCCGACGTGCTGGATGTACTCGTTGAGCTTGTCGCTCGCCGCCAGGCGGGTCTGCAGCGGCACGAAGGCCTTGCGGGTGTCGCGCTGGTAGGCGAGGAAGAACAGGCCGGCGTCCAGGCGGCCGAGGCCGTCGGTGCCGTCGGTGAAGGAGAAGCCGCGGCGCAGGATCATCAGGCCGTTGTTGGCGTCCGGGTGGGCGAGCGCGACGTGGGAGTCGGCGGGCATCGCCTTGAGGTCGGGTGCGTCGTGCTCCTTGGCCTTGCCGTACGGGGCGCCCTCGCCCTTGGTGCGGCCGAAGACGTCCTCCTGCTCCTTGAGCGAGGTGCGGTCCCAGGTCTCGATGTGCATCCGGATCCGCCGGGCGACCAGGTAGGAGCCGCCGGTCATCCACTCGGGGCCGTCGCCGGGGGCGGCCCAGACGTGGTCGGCGAGCTTCGCGGTGTCGGTGCCCGCGATGTTGTGGGTGCCGTCCTTGAAGCCCATCAGGTTGCGCGGGGTCTGCGCGTCCGGGGTGGTGGAGGAGGTCTTGCCGAAGCCGAGCTGGGACCAGCGGATGTTGACGGTGCCCATGCCGATGCGGGCCAGGTTGCGGATCGCGTGCACGGCGACCTGCGGGTCGTCGGCGCAGGCCTGGACGCAGATGTCACCGCCGCTGCGGGTGGGGTCGAGCTTGTCGCCCTTGAAGCTCGGCAGGTCGATCAGGCCCTCGGGGCGCTTGGCCTGCAGGCCGAAGCGGTCCACGCCGTCCTTCTCGAACAGGCTCGGGCCGAAGCCGATGGTGAGGGTGAGCCTGGAGGCGGGCAGGCCGAGGGCCTCGCCGGTGTCGTCCGGGGGCGCCTCGGGCAGGCCGGTGGCGGCGCCGGTGCCGACCTCGCGGCCGCCGGTCATGGCGGCGGCCGCCTTGGTCCACTCCTTGAGCAGCTTGACCAGGGACTCCCGGGTGGCCTTCTCGGAGATGTCGAAGGCGGCGAAGTGCAGCCGGTCCTGGACCGGGGTGGCGATGCCGGACTGGTGCTCGCCGTAGAACGGCACCTCGGCGCCGGCCGGGGCGGCGGCCACCGGGGCGGGGTCGTCCTGACGGGTGGCCGCGGCGACCGAGCCGACGGCGGCGGCACCGAGCGCGACGCCCGCGCCGGCCCAGCCGATGACGGCGCGCCGGCTGACCGCGCCCTTGGTCGCGGTGGCGTCGGTGGTGGCGTCGGTGGTGGCCGGCGTCCCGTTCTGCTGCTCGTTCTCGGCGTCCATCGGCGGGCGGGCCCTTCTCGGTACTGATCTGCTCGGCGTGCTGTGCGGTGCTGAACTGCTGTGGGGCGCTGAACTGCGCTGCGTTGAACGGCTGTGCGCTGAACTGCTGTGTGCTGAACTGCTGTGCGCGGACTCACGGATACCGCGGCGGCCGGTCGGGCCGCCACGGCGTCGGTGGGGTGGGTGCTTCCGGTGGCGGGTCGCCGGTTACTTGACGACCACGGCGGCGGCCAGCTTCGACAGCGGCTCGCCCAGCGAGTTGACCGCGTCGGAGAAGGTCTTGCGCTCGGCCTCGGTGACCTTGTCGTAGGAGGTGAAGGTGCCGTCGGCCTGCTTGTACTTGGCGAGCAGGGCGTTGATGGCGGCGAACTCGGAGTCCAGGGTCTTGGCCAGCTCCGGGTCCTTCTCGGAGGCGACCGGCTTCAGCAGCTCGTAGGCCTTCTGCGCGCCCTCGACGTTGGCCTGGAAGTCGGCCAGGTCGGTGTGGCTGTAGCGGTCCTCCTCGCCGGTGATCTTGTTGGTGGCGACCTCGTCCAGCAGTTCCTTGGCGCCGTTGGCCATGCTGGTCGCGGTGATCTCGGCCGCGGGGATCTTCTTCTGCCAGTCCTTGAGGTCGTTGACGAGCTGGTCGGCGAGCTTCTTCTCGTCGTCGCCGATCTTGGCGTCGGCCCAGAGCGACTTCTCCAGCTTGTGCCAGCCGGTCCACTGCTGGCCGGCCTCGACCTTGTCCTCGCGGGTGTCGGTCTTGGGGTCGACGTCGCCGAAGCTCTCGGCGACCGGCTCGGTGCGCTCCCAGCCGGTGCGCGAGGCCGCGTACAGCGACTTGGCCTTCTCCGGGTCGCCGGCCTTGATGGCGGCGGCGAAGGCCTCGACGGCCGGGATGGTGGCGTCGGCCTGCTCCTGGGCGTACGTGCGGTAGGCGTCGACGGCGGCGGCCAGGCGCGGGTCGGCGGGCGCGGCGCTGCCGCTGTCACCGGTCACGGTGATCTTCTGGCGGATGCCGTCGCCGACCATGCCGGGCTTGCAGGCGACCTCGTACGAGCCGGCCTTGATCTCGGCGTTGATGCTGGCCTTGGTGCCCGGGCCGATGTTCTCGCGCTCGGTGATGATCTTATCGCCGTCGCCGTAGACGTAGACCTCGGTGGTCTTGGAACCCTTGTTGCTGATGTCCAGGACGACGTGGCCGGCCGGGAAGGTGGTCTTGGAGACCTCGCAGGCGCTGTCGCTCGCGTTCACCTTGACCGCGTCGGAGGAGCCCGCCTTGTCGTCGTTCTTGGACGAGCAGCCGGCCAGGGTTGCGGTCGCCACGGCGAGGGAGAGCAACGCTGCTGCGGTGGAACGGCGACGGGCGGACATGCGGGCTCCAACGGAAAAGGGCATGGGAGTGCCAAGGCAGTGCGGTGGTCGGCGGGGCGGGCCCCGTCGTTAGCTAAGGCATACCTTACGTAAGGATGTCCGAACGTCTACACCCACCCCCCTGAACCGTTACCTTCCCGGTGTGCGGCGCGCGGCGGCCCGGGCGGTCCACCGGCCCTCGTGGCGGCTGATCCGGATCGGGTGGCCGAAGGTCGCGCTGATCAGCTCGGTCGTCATCACCTCGTCCACCGGCCCGGCGGCCACGCACTCGCCTCCGCGCAGCAGCAGGGCGTGGGTGGTGCTCTCCGGCAGCTCCTCCAGGTGGTGGGTGACCAGCACGCTGGCCAGGTCCGGGTGCTGGTGGCGCAGCAGGTCCAGGCTGTCGAGCAGCAGTTCGCGGGCGGTGAGGTCCAGCCCGGTGGCGGGTTCGTCGAGCAGCAGCAGGCGGGGGCTGGGCATCAGGGCGCGGGCGATCAGGGCCCGGCCGCGCTCGCCCTGGGAGAGGGTGGTCCACGGGGCTTCGGCCATCGCGCGCATGCCGAGCGTCTCGATCAGCCGCTCGGCCCGCTCGAGCACCTCCGGAGCCGGCTTGCGGTGCGGCTCGGGCTCGATGGTGTTGGTGTGCCCGGTCAGCACCACCTCGCGGACGGTCAGCGGCGAGCGCAGCGGGTGGCGCGGGTTGACGTGCCCGAGGTGGGCGCGCAGCTCGCGGATGTCGACCCGGCCGAGCCGGCGGCCGAGCACGTCGACCTCGCCGCGGGTGGGGTGGGAGACCGCGCCGAGCAGGGCGAGCAGGGTGGACTTGCCCGCCCCGTTGGGGCCGAGCAGCGCCCAGTGCTCGCCGGGGCGGATCTCCAGGCTGATCCCGCGCAGCAGGTGGCGGCCGTCGCGCACGACGTCCACCTCCCGGGTGCGCAGCAGCGGGCCGTCGAACGAGGGGGTGGGGGAACTCACGGTGGGGGGACTCCGATCGCGGCGCCGGGCAGGGTGCGGGCGGGGCGCCGCACCGGACGGTCCGGCGCCGTCCGTCCGCGTGCAGAGTACAACTGTCGGCCGGGGCGGGGTCGGTCCGTCCGACGGGTGGACGTGCCAGAACTCTGTTGCCCGAAGGGAGTTGGGAGGAGGATCGTGCCTTCGAGGGGACGTCTCGAAGGCACGCGGGGACCAGGGACGCGGGGACGCGGGACGCGGGGACGAGGGGGACGCGGGATGGGCGTGGATACCGGGCGGGCCGACACCCTGCACGGGCTGGTCGAGGAGCAGGCCCGCCGGGCGCCGGCCGCGGTGGCCGTGCGCTGCGGCGAGCGCGAACTGACGTACGGGCAGCTCGACGAGCGGGCGGACCGGCTGGCCGCCCTGCTGGCCGAGCGCGGACTGGCCCCGGGCGGCCGGGCGGCGGTCGCGCTGGGCCGGGGCACCGAGGTGTACGTGGCGCTGCTGGCCGTAATGAAGGCCGGCGCCGCGTACGTGCCGCTGGAGCCGAGCGCGCCCGACGCACTGCTGCGGCACGTCCTCACCGACGCCGCGCCGGACCTGGTCGTGACGGAGGAGGCGCACCGGGTCCGGCTGGCGGACGCGGGCGGCGCGCAACTGGTCTGCGTGGACTCGGCGGCGCGCCCGAAGGCGCCGTTCGCGCCGCCCCTGGTCGCGCCGGAGGACCTCGCCTGCGTCTTCTACACCTCCGGCTCCACCGGCCTGCCCCTGGGGACGCCAGTCGAGCACCGCAACCTGCTGGCCGCCCACGAGGGGTGGCGCACGGTGTACGGGCTGACCGCCGAGGACCGGATCCTGCAGACGGCGAGCCTGGAGTTCGACGTCTTCACCGCCGACTGGGTCCGCGCGCTCTGCACCGGCGCCACCCTGGTCGTCGCCCCGTACAACCTCACCCTGGACCGCACCGCCGACCTCGTCCTGCTGCCCGAGCTGGTGGCCGCCGAGCGGATCACCGTACTGGAGCTGAACGTCCGCACCGCGCGCCGACTGGCCGCCCTGCTGACGCAGCGCAGCGGCGCCCGGACCGGCGGCACCGGGACCGGCGGCACCCCGGCCGAGGGCGCGCTGCCCGGGGTGCGGCTGCTCACCGTGGGCGCCGAGAAGTGGTACCTGGACGAGCAGTTGGGCCTGCAGCGCCTGCTCGGCCAGGGGACCAGGGTGCTGAACGTCTACGGGCTGGCCGAGGCCACCGTGGACAGCACGTACTTCGACGCGCAGGGCACGGCCGTCGCCGACGGTGCCGAGCGGGTCTCGCTGGTCGGCCGCCCCTTCCCCGGCACCCGGGTGTACGTGCTGGGCCCGGACGGCACCCCGGTGCCGCAGGGGCGGCTCGGCGAGATCGCCGTCGCCGGCAGCGGCCTGACCCGCGGCTACCTCAACCGCCCGGTGGACACCGTCCGCCGCTTCGTGCGGGCGGACTTCGACCCGGACGGGCGGGTGCTGCTGACCGGCGACCTCGGGGTGCTGCGGGCGGACGGTGTGCTGGAGTTCACCGCCCGGGCCGCGACCGTGGTCGGGCCGCTCGGCGCGCAGCGGGCGACCACGGTGCTGGAGCGGGTCCGGGCGGCGGCCCGGGCCGAGGCGGCGCTGCGCGGGCACCCGGCGGTCCGGGAGGCGACCGTCGTCGAGGTGGAGCCCGCGCCGGGGCAGCGGCTGCTGGTCGGCTACGCGGTGACCGCGCCGGGAGTGGACGGCAGGGACGGCTGGTCGCTCTCGCAGTACCTGCGCAGGGAACTCGACGGCCGGTCGGCGCCCGCCGCCGTCGTCCCGCTGTCCGAGCTGCCGCGCACCCGGGCGGGCAAGCTGGACCGCGCCGCCCTGCCGCTGCCGGCCGTGCCGGCGTACACCGCCGCCCGCTCGGGCCCGGCCGGGTCCCACACGGCGGGGGCCCACCCGGCCGGGTCGCGGAAGGCCGGGTCCCGCCCGACCGGCTCCCGGAAGGGCGGCGGCAAGGCCGGGGGCGGGGGCGGCTCGGGGAGCGACTCGGGCTGCTCCGCCGTGGCGCTGACGGTGTTCGGGGCGCTCTTCGCCTGGGTCACCACCAACATCTTCTACCCGGGCTCCACGGACCTCTCGGCGGTGCCCTCCGACTACCACCTCGGGTTCGAGCTGCTCTACCTGTGCGAGAACCTGTCCTTCGGCGCCGGGATGGCCTTCCTGTTCCTCGGCCTCCCGGCGGTGCTGCGACAGGGCCGCTCGGTGCGGCTGTCCGTGCTCACCCACCTGTCGGTGTTCTGGCTGCTCGCCTCCTGGTGGCCGCAGGACAACCTCTACCGGCTCACCGCCGCCACGGACTGGCCGCGCGAGACCACGATGATCTTCGTCTTCAACGTCCCGCTGATGCTGGCGGCGGCCGTCGTGGTGACCTTCCTGCTGACCAAACCACGTACTCCCGCCAAGAACTGACGATACGTCATCGAAGCGCCTCGAACATCCCGGCCAGCCCGTCGTTCGCGGCGGCGACCAGCGCCTCGGCCGCGTCCAGCGCCTCGGCGTCCCGCCCGGCGAGGGCGAGGCCGACGACGGGCTCCGGGTCGTGGCAGGCGGTCGGGATCAGCGGCAGCAGGGTGACGCCGAGCCGGGCGCAGCGGGGCCGCAGCCGCTCCAGGTGGTCGTGCAGCGCCGCCGGGGCCAGCCGGGCGCCGAGCGGCATCCCGTCGAGGGTGCGGACCAGGTGGCCCGGACCGCGCACCCCGTCGAGGCGGGCGCGCAGCACGAAGGCGGCGGCCGGGCCGGTGAGCCGCAGGTTGATCTCGGTGGGGGCGAGCCGGCGCTGCCGGTCGGTGACGAAGTCGACGTCGTACCAGCCTCGGTAGCCCTCGGCTGCCAGCCGCTCCCCCACCGCCAGGGCGAACCGGCGGGCCGTCCCGGCGGCGTCGCGCGGCACCGTGCCGGGGCCGACGGTCACGCCCTGATACTGGGTGCCGGCCACGTCCATGACGCCCGTGCCGACCGGGTGGACGGTGCCGTCCGGGCCGACCAGCGCGTCGTAGGTGAGATCGCGCAGCCGGGCGGCCGGGCCCGGATCCACGTACTCCTCCAGCAGCAACTCGCCCTCGGGCGGCAGGATCTCGGCCCGGACCAGCCGCCGCAGCAGCGCCCCGCCGCCGCCCGCGGCGAACAGGTCGGCGGGCTCGACCACGACGGTGCCGTAGCCGCCGACGCCGTACGGGCTCTTCAGGACGGTGGTCAGACCCCGGACGGCGCGGACGGTCAGCCGGCGGGCGGCCCGGCGCCGGCCCGCCGGGCGCTCCTGGTCCGGCAGGCGGATCCCGGGGTGCCCGGGGGCGAGAGCGGCGAACAGGTCGTGCGCGGCGGCCTTGGACTCGTAGCGTCGGACGGCGGCCAGCTCGGGCCCTTCGCCCTGCGCGGCGGTCCGGCCCCAACGCACCACCGGGCGGCCGGAGTCGGCGATCCGCGCGGCCAGGGCGGGGCGGGCGGCGAGCGCCTCGGCGACCGTGCGGTCCGGCGCGACGCCACTGTGCACCTCGACCGGGCCCCAGGCCAACTCCCGGGCCAGCCAGTCGGTCCACTCCGGGGCGACCTCGGCGGGCAGTACCAGCAGCGCCGGTTCGGGGCTGTAGCAGACGGCCAGGCAGGCGTAGTGGTGCGCCTGCCGCAGCCGGCGCAGGCGCTGCGCCGCGTCCATGCCGGGGGCGAAGAACTGCGCGTTGAAGTCCGCGACGTCGCCCACGTGGACCGCCGCCCGCCCGCCGGTCCAGGCCCCCACCCATCCGTCCATGGACGCAGAGCCTAGAGCTTTCACGGGCCGAGCCACAGGTAGTCGATCGTCACGACCGCACGGTGGAGGGCTTGTTAATTTCTGATCACTTTTGACTATCCAAGGACACAACTTGGCAAAGTTATGACCTTTCCCCTAGCTGGACCTGACTGATCGCCGTCAATCTCTGACCCAGCTCCTTTCCCTGCAGCTAACCCCCACTGGAGTCAGAGTGACCCCCACGTCCTCCTTCCGCCGTGCCCGCGTGGCCGGAGCCGTCGCGATCGTCGCCGCCCTCGCCGGCGCGACCATCCCCGCCGCCACGGCCTCCGCCGCGCCCAACCCGCGCGAGGCCGCGATATCCCAGGCCCGCGTCAACGTGGCCCACAACGCCTCGGTGTTCGGCTTCGGCGCCGGCCAGGACCTCGTGCTCAAGGACGTCGTGCTCGACGCCGACGGCACCTCGCACGTCCGCTTCGACCGCACCTACCAGGGCCTGCCCGTGGTCGGCGGCGACCTGGTCGTCCACCAGGACGCCAAGGGCAAGCTCAAGGACACCTCCCGCGCGGCCGCCCACGACGCCGCCGTGAAGTCGACCGTCCCCAAGGTGCCCGCCCAGTCCGGCGCCGCCGACGCACTCTCCGCCGCCCCCGGCGTCCAGGACGCCGTCAGCACACCCGAACTGGTCGTCTGGGCCGCCGACGGCACGCCCCGCCTCGCCTGGCGCACCACCGTCGAGGGCACCGGCGAGCACGGCCAGCCGGCCGGCAGGGTCGTCGTCACCGACGCCACCACCGGCGAGCAGATCGAGGCCTACGACGCCGAGCACCAGGCCTCCGGCACCGGCAACTCCGAGTACACCGGCACGGTCACCATCGACACCACCCCGGTCAGCGGGGGCTACACCCTGACCGACCCGGTCCGCGGCACCGTCACCAAGGACGCCCACAACCTCGCCGCGAGCT
Source organism: Kitasatospora sp. NPDC051164 (assembly GCF_044455625.1). Taxonomy (NCBI): domain Bacteria; kingdom Bacillati; phylum Actinomycetota; class Actinomycetes; order Kitasatosporales; family Streptomycetaceae; genus Kitasatospora; species Kitasatospora sp. NPDC051164. The sequence continues at coordinate 12,980 of NZ_JBITFB010000010.1, forward strand.
CGATCAAGGCCTCCTCGGGCACCGCGTTCACCAGCGCCACCAACATCTGGGGCGACGGGAAGAAGTTCTCCACCGACCGCTCCACCGCGGCCGTCGACGCCCACGCCAACACCGCCTGGACGTACGACTACTACAAGAACACCTTCGGCCGGAACGGCATCAAGAACGACGGCAAGGGCGCCACCGTCTTCGTCCACGTCGGCACCAACTGGGACAACGCCCAGTGGTCCGACACCTGCTTCTGCATGATGACCGGCGACGGCGACGGCAGCCACGACCCCGAGCAGGTCGACCTCGACACCATGGGCCACGAGATGACCCACGGCGTCACCAGCGCCACCGCCAACCTGCGCTACAGCGGCGAGTCCGGCGGCCTCAACGAGTCCACCAGCGACATCTTCGGCACGATGGTGGAGTGGTACGCCAACAACAAGGTCGACACCCCCGACTACCTGTTCAGCGACCAGTCCACCCCGCCGTGGCTGCGCCGCTTCGACAAGCCCTCGCTGGACGGCCGCTCGGCCGACTGCTGGAGCAGCTCGGTCGGCAAGCTCGACGTGCACAACTCCTCGGGCGTCGGCAACCACTGGTTCTACCTGGCCAGCGAGGGCAGCGGCAGCAAGACCATCAACGGCTACACCTACAACAGCCCCACCTGCAACGGCTCCACGGTGACCGGCATCGGCAACCAGAAGGTCGCCAAGATCTGGTACCGCGCACTGACCGTCTACATGACCTCCACCACCAACTACAAGGGCGCCCGCGCCGCCTCGCTCAGCGCGGCCAAGGACCTCTACGGCGCGACCAGCACCGAGTACAAGGCCGTCGCGGCGGCGTGGAGCGGCGTCAACGTCAACTAGATTGTCAGGTCTAGTGGTTGAACCCCACGTGGCAGTGGTCGTGGTGGGTGTCGTCGGTGAAGAACCGATTGCCGGCACCCGGGATCGCCACCGGGCCACCCACGTTGTACGAACCGGCGGCGGCCGCGTCCCGCATGAAGGACTCGATCAGCTGCCGGGGCGTGGCCGGGTCCACCACGGCCATGCCGTCGATCCGCCAGACGTCGAAAGCCCGGCCCAGCGGATGGTCGCTGGGCCGGGTCGTCCCGAAGACGTCCAACGGATGGCCGGTCCGCACCACGCTCACCGACAGCGTGTACGGGCCGGCCATCCGCAGCATCGCCTCCGGCACGCTGTCGTGGACGGTGCCGCTGCGCAGGTCCGCCGCCGCCTCCGGCGGCAGCTCGATCCTCGGCTCGGCCAGCACCCGGGCCACCGCCGACGGCAATGCGTCGGCCGCCGGGCCCGCCACCCCCGGATGCAGCTCGGTCACCGTCCAGCGCGGCGCGGCCCGGCTCAGCCGCACGTCCACCGTCGTGCCGCCCCCGACCACCGAACCGTCCGGGCCCCGGGTCCACTGACGGCACACCACCAGCACACTCGCCGAATCGGCGAGGATCCCGCCGTACTGGGCGACGATCACCTCCAGGCTCGCCTCCGACGCCGCCGGCGCCAGCGGCCCCGCCTGGTCGGCCAGCGCGGGCGGCAAACCCAGCGCCGCCACCCTGGCCCGGGCCGCCTCCACCCCCTGCCCGCCGGGCGGCCAGGCACCGAGCGCCGCCACCAGCTCGACGGCCCGGCGCTTCACGTCCGGCTGGATCTCGGACGGGCCGGGCTGCCAGAGCGGCGGCTGGGGCAGCGGCGTGGGCGTCGGGGTGGGCGTGGGCGTCGGGGTGGGCGTGGGTGTCACGGTCGGTGTTCCCGGCGTCATCGTGCTCGAACTCGGCCCCGCCGCCTGCGGCTTGCCCCCGCTCGTACACCCCGCCACACCCAGCACCACCGCCGCCGCGCCCGCCCGCAGCACTCCGCGCCGGACCGTGCCCCGGCCGGCGTCTCCGCCCGTCATACGGTCAGTCATGCCGTCAGTATGCGACCCGGGGCGCCGCGACCGGCGGAGGCGTCAGCCCAGCCGGCCCCGGCCTCGGCGTCGGCCTCGGGAACGGCTGTCACACGGCGGCGGGCTGCGGGAGTCGGGTCCTCGCGCCGACAGCGAGGACCAGGCCGAGCAGACAGCCCGCCACCAGGCCGGCGCCGTGGTTGTTCCGCATCGCGCACAGGAACAGTCCCGCCGCGGGAATGAGCAGCACCGGCCAGTTGGCCCTGAGCCCGGGGCCCCGGAGGTCCCCGCGCAGCAGGCAGGTGACGGCGAGGGCCCCCAGCAGACCGCAGACGGCCACCGAGTCGCCGCCGCCGCGCGGCGACCAGCCGGACAGGCTCACCACGTGGGCGAGGACGCCGCTGACGAGGAAGACCGCCGCCGTCCGCCACCAGCCGAGCACCGACTCGGCGACGGCGCCGATCACGAGCAGGGCCGGCAGGTTGATCGCGATCTGCATCAGGCCGGAGGACTGCACCAGCAGCGCGGTGCCGGCCCGCCACCACTGCCCGTCGGACAGCGCATCCGGCTGCCGCATCAGATCGTCGATCACGGACGGCACCGCGTACTGGACCACGGCCATCACCGCCATGACGGCGAACAGCGCGGCGGTGACCCAGGGGCGACGTGCGAGGGCGGCGCGGACGACGGCGAGCACGTCGCCCGGCCCGCCGGCCTGCGCCGTGGTCGCGTCGGTGGACGCACCCGTGGATGCGCCCTTGGACGCGCCCGTCAAGCCCGCTGGGGATCCCGCCAGCACCAACGTCCGCAGCCCCGCGCCGATCACCACGGCAGCGCTCGCGTACAACCCGATCTCGTGCGGCGTCATCGCCGAACCCCCGTTGTCGAACAAGACCCGGGCGGTTCTGCCCGGTCACCCGGCCATCATCTCGACCGGGCCGGTTCCGGCGCCAGCTCGGACGATCATGGATCGGGCATGACAGCTGTCACAGCCGGAACCGGCAGCCGTCCGCGACCTGACCTACGGACGCGCCGGGGGCCGCAGGGCGTAGCCGTCCGCGGTCCGCTCGATCCAGGACGGCTCGCCGAGCTTCGCCCTCAGGACGGCCATCGGGTACCTCAGCTCCCGGGGGTGGAACGGTGCGTTGTAGACCTCCCACATGATCACGCGCGACTCGTGCACGCCCTCGCCCAGGGCGATCAGGCCGCGCAGCAGCTTGGTGTCGGCACGGGTGAGCTGCGCCGCGCGGCCGTCCACGGTGGCGATCCGGGTGTCCAGGTCGAGGATGAGGCGGCCGTCGAAGGCGGTCAGCGAGCCCTGCGGTTGCCGCGCCGGGTTCTGCCGGTCGCGGAGCAGGTCCGACAGGCTCCCGCCGTCGGCCGGGGCGCTGCCCTCCGGGCGGGCACTGCCCTCCGCATTCTCGCCGTCCACGCCGGCAGCCTAATCGGCGGCGCCCGAGGCCGACCAAGCAGCGTTCCAACCGGCCAGCTCGGCCGGGCGGTTGGTGATGATGCCGTCCACCCCGGCGTCCGCGAGGGCCTTCCAGCGGGCGGGCCGGTCGACCGTCCAGACGTTGACGGCGACCCCCGCGGCGTGCAGGTCCGTGACCACGCCGGGGCGGGCGGAGAGCGCGTCGTCCGAGGGGTTGTAGGCGGCCAGGCCGAGGTCGTGCGCGGTGGCGACCGGGTCGGCGTCCAGGGTGGCGCGGAGCAGGCCCAGCGGCAGTTCGGGGGCCAGCTCGCGGGTGTAGCGGAGGGCGTCCACCTCGAAGCTCTGGACGAGGACGCGGTCGGCCATGCCGTGGTCGCGCACCTCCTGCACGATCCGGGCGACTTCGTCGCGGGTGTGCGGCCCCTTGATCTCCAGCAGCAGCTTGCCGCCCCGGGTGTGCAGGTCCTCCAGCTGGGCGGCGAGGGTCGGCAGGCGGGTGCCCGTGTACGCCGGGGCGAACCAGGAGCCGGCGTCCAGCGTGTCGAGCTGGGCGGCGGTCAGGTCGCGGACGCGGCCGGTGCCGTCGGTGGTGCGGTCCACGGTGTCGTCGTGCAGCACGTACGGGACGCCGTCCTTGCTGGGCTGGACGTCGTCCTCGATCCACTCGGCGCCGGCCCGGCGGGCGACCTCGTCGGACACCAGGGTGTTCTCGGGCGCGGCGGAGGAGGCGCCGCGGTGGGCGTACACGGTCGGCGGCGCACCGGCCGGGCGCAGCCGGGCGTCGGACGCCGGGGCGGCCGACCGCGGTGCGGACTGCGGGGCAGGTGCCCCGGTGAGCGCGACGGCGCCGCAGGCGGCCCCGAGCAGCGTGGTGACGAGGACGGTCCGACGGCGGTGGCGGTGCCGGGGGTGCCGAATGGGTGTCATGCTCCCGCACGCTACGGGCGTCCGGCGGATCCGGCCCGACGACACCGGAATCCGGGGTGACATTACGGTAGGCGGAGGAACGGATGATCACCCCTGCGCCAGTGGCGCGAGCAGCGCCTCCGCCGAGGCCGTCCGCGCGTACAGCACCGACCGTCCGGCCCGGTGGGCACTGACCAGGCTGGCGTCCCGCAGGGCCGTCAGGTACTGGGACACGGCCGACGGCGACAGCCCGGTGCGCCGGGCGAGTTCGGTCGTGGACGCCGGGGCCGCCAGCTCCGTCAGCAGCCGGGTGCGGGAGCGGCCGAGGACGGCGGCCAGCGCCTCGGTGCCGGCCGCCGGGGCGGACGCCCACAGGGCGCCGATCCCGCGCGCCGGGTAGGCGAGTTGCAGCGGGTCCGGCGGGGCGAGCCGGGTGTAGAGCGCCGGGCCGGTGAACGCGGACGGGACCAGCAGCAGCCCGGCCCCGGCCGTCCGGCCCGACAGTGGGCGGGAGCGGTGGCGCAGCCGCAGGGTGTCCTCCGTCCAGCGGAGTTCGGTGTGCAGGTCGTTCAGGACCCGGGCCGCGCCGTGCTCGGCGGCCTGCCGGGCCCGGTGCAGCACGTCGGCGTCCAGGACAGCCCGGATCCGCGCCCAGTACGGGGCGAGCGCGAGCTCCCAGTACGCCTCGACCGCCTCGGTGAGCCGGCCCAGCCCGCCCGCCGGGTCGCCGTACAGGGCGCGCAGCCGGGGGCCGAGCCGGCCCCGGCCGTCCCGCAGCCGGTCGAGGTCGCGGCGCAGCCGCTCGGCCGGGGTGGCCCGGATCGCGGCCAGTTCCTCCGCCAGGGTGGGGGCGGGCCCGGCGGGGGCCGGGTTGACGAAGTCCGGCACGTACCCGGTGGGCGGGACGAGTTCGGCGAGCAGCGCGTACGCCGGGCCGAGCGCCGCCAGCCGGGGGCGCACCTGCTCCGCCCAGGGCCGGTGGACCGGGTGGGCGAGCCCCGAGCGCAGCAGCCGCAGGCTCGGGCCGACCTCCCACATCGGGGAGACCGCGAAGCGCATCCGCGCCAGGTCGCCCGCCGTGAACAGCAGCTCGGCCGCCAAGCGCCCACCCCCGCGGATTCAGACATGTTCGAATCTTTGGCGGTCAGGCTAGTGCATTGGCGATCATGACAGGCATGACCTCGGAGACCACCGTGAACACCACCGTGAACACCGCCCTGAGCACCGCCCTGAACACCCCCGTGTCCGCCGCCGCCTCCGGCACCTGGACCCTCGGCGACCGCGCCGTCCACCGCATCGGCTTCGGCACGATGCGCCTGCCGCAGACCGGCCCCGCACTGGTGCCGCACGCCGTGCCGCGCGACCGCGAGCAGGCCCTGCGGGTGCTGCGTCGCGCGGTCGAACTCGGCGTCAACCACATCGACACCGCCGCCTTCTACTTCTCCTCGCTGCGCTCCGCCAACGAGCTGATCAACCGGGCGCTCGCGCCGTACGGCGACGACCTGGTGATCGCCACCAAGGTCGGCCCGGCCCGCGGCCTCGACGGCCAGTGGGCGGAACACGCCCGCACCCCCGAGCGGCTGCGCGCCCAGGTCGAACAGAACCTGCGCGAACTCGGCCGCGACCACCTCGACCTGGTCAACCTGCGGATCCTCGGCACCGACTCCGTCGCCGAACGCTTCGGCGCGCTGGCCGAGTTGCGCCAGGCCGGGCTGATCCGCCACCTCGGCCTGTCCAACGTCCACCCGCACCAGCTCGCCGAGGCGCAGACCATCGCGCCCGTGTCCTGCGTGCAGAACCCGTACGGCATCGGCGCCTCGCTCGCGCAGGACGAACTGCTGCGCCTCTGCGGCGAGCAGGGCATCGCCTTCGTCCCCTTCTACGCCATCGCCGGCGCGGGCCGGGAGGGCGGCGCGGGGGCGGCCGAGCCCGCCCAGGTACGGGCGGTGGCCGAGGCGCACGGGGTGAGCACAGCGCAGGTGCGCCTGGCCTGGACGCTGCACCGCGGCCCGCACGTCCTGGCCATCCCGGGCACCGGCGACGAGGCGCACCTGGAGGACAACATCGCCGCCGGGGCGCTGCGACTGTCGGCGGAGGATCTCGCCCTGCTGGACGAGGCCCACACCGACGCCCACCCGGACGCCCACACGGACGCCCACACCGGCTGAGCCGGAACCGGGCGGGGCCCGGTTCGCGTCGCTCCGGGACGACCCGACGTTGATCCCTGTCGACTTGACGCTCAGCCCTGTCGACCGGACGTCGATCCCTGTTGAGGAGTCCCGGAGCATGACCGACACCACCGCCACCCGCTACCTCTACCTGGCCCGTCACGGCGAGGCCACGCCCGACGAGAGCGGGCTCACCGATGCCGGGCGCCGGCAGGCCGTCCTGCTGGGCCGGCGGCTGGCGGGCCGGCCGGTCTCGGCGGTGCACCACGGCCCGCTGCCCCGGGCCGCGCAGACCGCGCGGCTGGTCGCGGAGCAGCTGGACGGCGTGACGCCGGTGGTGTGCGAGGAGGCCGGCGACTTCGTCCCGTACGTTCCGGAGCGGGCGGAACTGCCCGAGGACAGCGCCGATTTCCTGCTGGAGTTCCTCTCGCACGCCACCCCTGAGGAGTGCGAGCGCGGTGCGGCGCTGGCGCCACGGGCGGTCGAGCGGTTCACCGGGCCGGCGGCGGGCGGCGAGGAGCGGCACGAGCTGGTCGTCACCCACGCCTTCCTGGTCGGCTGGCTGGTCCGGCACGCCCTGGACGCCCCGGCCTGGCGCTGGCTCGGCCTCAACGCCGCCAACGCGGCGCTGACCGTACTGCGGTTCACCCCCGGCCGCCCGTCCGCCGTCCTGCTGCTGAACGACCAGGGCCACCTGCCCGAGGAGCTGCGCTGGACCGGCTTCCCGCCCGCACTGCGCTGCTGACAGCGCCCCTGAGGTCTCGTCAACCCGCCGTCGACAGAATATGCAGACCGGTCTACTATCGCCGCATGGGAGTCAAGGGCGAGGAGACCCGGGCCCGGCTGATCGCCGGCACCAGGGACCTGATCGAGGCACAGGGCTACTTCGGCACCGGCCTCAACCGGATCGTGGCCGCCACCAGCGCGCCGCGCGGCTCCCTCTACTTCCACTTCCCCGGCGGCAAGGACCAGTTGGTGGCGGCCGCGCTCACCGAGGCCGGCCAGGAGGTCGAGGCGCTGCTCACCGCACTCGCCACCGAGGGCGCCGACACCGCCACCCTCGCCGAACGGCTCGTCGAGGCCTTCGCCGAACGCCTCGCACAGTCCGACTACACCAGCGGCTGCCCGATCGCGACCGTCGCCCTGGAGACGGCGGGCACCAACGAGCCGCTGCGGACCGTCTGCGCCGAGGTGTACGCGCGGTGGCAGCAGGTCCTGACCGGCCGACTGGAGGCCGAAGGCTACGGCCCGACCGAGGCCGAGACCGCCGCCGGCCAGACGCTCGCCCTCCTGGAGGGAGCGGTCCTGCTCGCCTCCGTCCGGCGCAGCCGCGAACCGCTGGACCACGCCCGGCACGCCGTCCGGCAGCTGCTCGGCAACCGCCACACGTAGGCGAGGGCGCGCCGCCGTTCGTGCGGCGCCTCCGCACGCCGTCGCATCCTCGCGCGTCCCCGCACGTCCAAAAAATATGCAGACCGGTCTACTGAATACCTGAACCCTGGAGCGCCCCATGACGTCCGCCCCGCACGCTCGTCCTCGGCGCCACCGGCTTCCTCGGCCGCTGGCTGGTCCTCGAACTCCTCGCCCGCGGCGAACCCGTGGCCGCCGCCGTCCGCGACACCGGCCGCGCCGCCGCCCTCCGCCGCTGGCTGCGCGCACAGCGGGCCGACGACTCGGCGCTCACCACCGTCACCGCCGACCTCACCCGCCCCGGCCTCGGCCTCTCCCCCGAGGACGACGCCCGGCTCGCCGACATCCGCGACGTCCACAACCTCGCCGCCCGCTACGACTTCGGCCTCACCCGCGCCCAGGCCGAACCCGCCAACGTCCACGGCGCCCTGCACGCGCTGCGGTGGTCCGCCACCCGCCCCCGGCTGCGCCGTCTGGTCCACCTCTCCGGCTACCGCGTCGGCCGCGACCCCGCCCCCCGGTACCCGCTCCCGGAGCGCGCCACCGCCGCGCTCTACACCCGCCTCGGCGCGTACGAGGCCTCCAAGCAGCTCGGCGACGCCGCCGTCCGCGTCACCGCGCCCCACCTCGGCGTACCGCTCACCACCGTCAACCCGAGCAGCGTCATCGGCCACTCCCGGACCGGCGAAGCCGGCCAGTACCTCGGCCTGGCCCAGCTGGTCCGCGAACTCCACCGCGGCCGCCTCCCCCTGCTGCCCGGCACCCGACGCACCTTCCTGCCCGTCGTCACCGTGGACCACCTGGCGCGCTTCCTGGTCGCCGTCCCCGACCACGACCGCGTCCCCGTCCAGGCCCACACCGTCCTCGACGCCACAACCCCCTTCCTCCCCGACCTGATCACCCTGCTCGCCACCCACCTCGGCGTCCGCCCACCCCGCGCCCTGATCCCCGTCCCCCTCGTCCGCCGCCTCCCCCGCACCCTCACCGGCGCCGACCCGGAAACCCTCACCTTCCTCTCCGAGGACCGGTACGACACCACCTCCGCCGACCACCTCACCACCGCAGCGGGCCTCGCCCACCCACCCCTCGCCCCCGCCCTGACCACCTGGGCGACCCGCCTCGTCGAGGAGGACTTCGGCGCACGGTAAAGCGGCACGGGAAGTCGGACAAGCCGACTTCCCGCGCAGGCCGCCACCGCAGGCCCCGGCCGGTCGTAGGTCCGTCAGTCGAAACGGGGACCGTACGCCTGAAGGACGATCGGTCGGATCTCGCCCTCGGCCAGGTCCAGGGTGCCGAATCCCCGCATCTTCACCTCGCGGCCCGTCACCATCCTGGTGAGGTACCAGTGCGAGAGGGGGGCAGGCTCAGGGGGGCGCCCTCGGCCACGATCCGACCGAGCCGGTCGCGGTCCTGGGGTGCGAGGTCGCCGAGTTCTTCCGGGGAACAGGTGTCCACTGCCTGGCCGGGCAGGCGGCGCCAGAAGTGATCCGCACTCACCCGCTCAGCCCAACGAAGTCCCGACGACCGGGTGGGGACGGTTCAGGCCTCGCCGGGGTGCCAGGCGGGCCATTCCCAGGGACGGTCGGCCCAGTGGACGCGTTGGGGGTCGCGCGCGTCGAGGTCCGGGAAGAGCTGATGGATGCGCGGTTCGAACTCCTCCGGCGCGAGCGGTTCCCAGCCGTGTCCCTCGAAGTGGACGAGCCGGTAGCGGCTGTCGGTCCGGAACTCGGCCACCTCGACCAGGGGTGCGGTCGTGCTGTTGGTCTCCATGACCCCAAGCATGTGGCGCGGTGGCAATCAACGCCCGTTCAGACCCCTCTTCCGGGTCATGTCCCGGCGTCGGCGCGCTCGTTGAGCACGGGAAGGTACGACGGGGGCCGACGGGGGGCCGCTGGAAGGACGAACACATGACTGGGCAGCCCACCGGAGGGCAGTGGCAGTGGCCGCAGAACGCGTGGCAGCCCCCTCCCGTCCCCACGCTTCCCCCGCCGCCGGTGCCTGCTCCGGCCCCACCGAGGCGCCGCTCGCGCAAGGCGTGGGCGGCCGCGGCGGTCGGGACGGGTGCGGTGCTGGCCTCGGTCCTGGTGATGTGCGGGCCGGGATCGGGCGACGACGTGCGGATGGTGGCGTTGCCGTCGGCCTCGCCCTCCGCCACGGCCCCGGGCTCGCACCTGCCGCCGGTGTCCCCGCCGCCTGCCACGCCCGCGCCTTCTCCGCTGCCGGCCCCGGTCCCGGGGGGCGGTGCGACGGGCACGATGGGCACGATGGGCACAACGGGCACGGCGACGGCGGCAACGGCGGCGACGGCGACGGCGGCCGATCCGGGGGCGGCGGACGCCCAGCACGGGTCGGCGAGCCCGCACCCGAAGACCGGCCGCAGCCCGCACGCCACTGCCCCGGCCCGGGGTACGTCGGGCGCGCCCGCCCCGGCGGTTCCGGGGTCGGGCGCGTCGGTGCCGGGCGTCGGACCGGGCACCATCTGTGACCAGGCCGAACGCGTCGGCCGCTGGCCGGCCGGCTCGGAGCAGGCCCGCCTCTGCCGAGGGGTCTACGGCTGAGCGGCCGGAACACCGGGAACCGCTGCCGCACCAGGCACCCCCGATACACCTGAAACCCCCAGCAGCCCCTTGTCCAGCCGCGGCGCCAGTACCCGAGCCAGCGTGTCGGTGATGTGCCCGGCGTCCCGGTACAGCACCACGCCCTCCAGGACCGCCGGGCAGGAGGTCCCGGTGCCGGGGCAGAGCAGTGGGCCGAGGTCGAGGGCCCGGACGCCGTACCGGGCGGCGAGCCCGCCGTCGAGCAGCGGGTCGGGTTCGAAGGCGGTGTCGCGCGGGAACGAGCAGGCGTCCGAGCGCCCGTCGGAGGCGGCGAGGCAGGTCGGGATGTCCTTGCCGGGCATCGGGGTGTCGCCGAGGTAGGCGAGCGGGGCGCCGAGCGCGGTGAGGCGGTCGAGGGTACGGGTCCAGCCTTCGGTGCGTTCCTCCTGGTTGCCGTAGCGGTTGAGGCCGGCCATCAGGACGAGGCGCGGCTTGGGTCCGGAGGTGAGCCGGGTGAGGGTGTGCTCGCGCCAGCGGTCGCATTCGTCGAAGGTGCGGCCGAGCACGTTGTTGCGCACGGTGAGGGTGGCCAGTGGGCAGCCGGGTTTGACGAGGACTTCCAGCGCCCAGTGCCGCTGTTCGGCCAGGGCGAGGGCGGCGGAGATCCACTGGCCGGCGTGTGAGTCGCCGAGCAGCACGATCCGGTCGGGGCTGTTGTCGGCGCCGAAGAGGCAGCGCGGGCTGGTGTCGGCGTTGAGCGGGATCTCGCAGCCCTTACCGGGTGGGAAGTCCTCCCGGGCGCGGGCCGGCGAGGGGGTCAGGGCGAGGACCCGGGTGCCGGGGGCGAGCAGGCCGGGCCCGTCGGCGGCTCCGGCGGGGGCGGCGGTGGGCCCGGTGGTGGCGGCTCCGAGGGCACGGACGGTGCCGCCGCCGAGGGTGAGCGCGGCGATCAGGGGGATGACGAGGGCGCTCGCGCCGACCGCGAGTCCGCGTCGGGGTGCCGGGCTGCTGCCGTAGCGCAGTGGCTGTTCGACCAGGCGCAGGGTGAGCCAGGCGGGGAGCGCACTGGCGGCGGTGAGCGCGGCCAGGGTGGCCCAGGGCAGCGCGCCGTACCGGGCCTGGGCGATGGTCAGCACCGGCCAGTGCCAGAGGTACCAGGCGTAGGAGAGGCGTCCGGCGGCGCGCAGCGGGCGGGTGGCGAGCAGCCGTCCGGCGTCGACGGCGCGGGGCGAGCCGTGTCCGGCGAGCAGGACGGCGGCGGTTCCGAGGACGGGCAGGAGTGCGGCGGAGCCGGGGAACGGCGTGCTGCGGTCGTACAGGAGGACCGGCGCGACGACGGCCGCCAGGCCGGCCCAGCCGAGCAGTCGGAGCGACCACCGCACCGGGCGCCGCGCGGTGCGGGAGGCGAGCGCCCCGCCGGCGAGGGCCGCGCAGGCGCCCGCCGCGAACTCCCAGAGCCGGCTGCCGGTGGAGAAGTAGGCGAGCGGCGCCGAGGTCTGTGTCCAGCGCAGGCACAGCACCAGCGAGGCGCCGCCGACGGCAACGGTGGCGAGGGTGATGGCGACGGTGCGGCGCCGCCCGTGCAGGTAGCGGGCGAGGCCGAGCAGCAGGATGCCCCAGAGCAGGTAGAACTGGTTCTCCACACCGAGGGACCAGAAGTGCTGCAGCGGGCTGGGGTCGCGTTCGGCGGCCAGGTAGTCGGTCTGCCGGCCGACGAAGCGCCAGTTGGCGAACTGGCCGGCGGCGGCGATCAGGTCGCGGGCGAGGTCGGTGCCGCGCAGCGGGTCGAGCAGGGCGCCGCCGGCGGCGGCGGTGGCGACCAGGACGGTGGCGGCGGCGGGCAGGATGCGCCGGGCGCGGCGGGCGGCGAAGTCCCACAGGCCGAGGGGGCCGCTGGTCAGCAGGCCGGTGATGAGGAAGCCGGAGATGACGAAGAAGATGTCGACGCCGACGTAGCCGCCGGTCAGGCCGGGGACGGCGGCGTGGAAGCCGAGGACGGAGAGCACGGCGATGCCGCGCAGCCCCTCGATGTCGGGGCGGAAGGCGGTGCGCCGGCGGGGTTGCCCGCTCTCGGCGACGGTGGCGCCCTTCGGGGCGGCGACCTGCCGGTCCACCCGGACGAGGTCGGGCAGCAGGTCGGAGGAGGCGACGGCGGATGATGACGAGGCGGACGGTGGGACGGCCGTGGACACGGCGGCGCTCCTTGCAGGGCTGGCAGCGGTGGTCGGGGCCGCCGGGCCGTTGGGGCGGCCGGGCGGAGTCCGCGCCGGTGGGGCGACGCGCAAGGAAACTCAGGGGGTGGAGCAGGGAATTGACTGAGTCTCAGAAGATCAGAAGATCAGCGGATCGGCCCAGCCCGACGCCAGCAGCCCACAGAGCAGCAGCACGGCGGTGACGGCGACGGCCTCGGCGCGTCCGAACCCGAGCTCGGAGCGGCTGCGTGCGGGGGCGACGACCTCACCGACGGTGGCACCCTTGCCACCATTCGCTCCGCCCGCTACCTTCGCACCGTTCAGGAGCGGCCACAGGGACCGGATCAGCGGGATCATGGTGTACGCGGTGAGCGCGAGCAGGGCGGTGAGCGCCCAGTACGGCCGCCAGCCGTGCAGCAGCGCGGCCCGGACCAGTCCGGCGGCGCCGGCAAGGACGACGAACCCGAGCCAGCCGACCCCGATCCGGGCGACCGCGCGGGCGAGTGAACTGCCGCCCGACACGGCGCCGGTGGGCACCCAGTCGGCGGAGCGGCGGCGCAGCGCGTGCGCGATGGCGACCACGTGGCAGAGCCCGCCGAGGAGTTGGACCCGGGTGACCTCGAAGCGCCAGCGGGTGCGGGACATCGCGGGCAGCAGCACGAGGGCGACCCAGATCGGCGGCAGGAAGGGGAGCACCTGCCAGGGTTCGATCTCCTCGGGCCGGAAGAACAGCATGATCAGGGCGGGCAGCGGCACGGCGAAGACGTTCACCGCGCTGGTGAGGTAGCCGAGGATGCCGTTCCAGAAGCAGAGCCGGGCGGAGCGGGAGAGCGGTCCGCGGCGGAAGTCCGGGTCGCGGACGAGGGCCAGGGAGCCGAGGCACCAGCGGTACTGCTGGCTGATGAAGGCGGGCAGGCCGGTGGGCGACATGCCCTTGGCGACCAGCGCGGGCACGTAGCGGGTGGCCCAGCCGGCGCGGGCGAGGGCGAGGCCGGTGTAGAGGTCCTCGCTGTGGTCGATCTCGGCGAAGCCGCCGATCCGCTGCAGGGCGGCGCGGCGGTAGAGGGCGTTGGTACCGCAGCAGACGGTGCCGTCCTGCGCGTCCCGGGAGGGCTGGATCCAGCGGTAGAAGATCTCCTGGGTGGCTCCCGCGGCGCGTTCGAGCCAGGACATGTTCGCGTCCGTGTCGAAGCACTGCGGGCTCTGCACGATGCCGACCCCGGGGCTGTCGAGGTAGGGCACCAGGTGGTGCAGGAAGTCGGCGCGGGGGCAGAAGTCGGCGTCCAGGACGGCGATGATCTCGCCGGTGCCCTCGACCAGGCCGTGGTTGAGATTGCCGGCCTTCTTGAAGCGGCCGCGGTCGGGGCGGGCGCGGTACTGGAAGCCGTAGGACTCGGCGAGTTCGCGCACCTCGGGGCGGTCCGCGTCGTCGAGGACCAGGACGGTCAGCTCGCCGGGCCACCGGACGGCGGCGGTGTGCCGGTAGGCGTTGTCGAGGACGGCCGGCGGTTCGCCGGCGGTGGGCAGCAGCAGGTCCACGCTCGGGTGGCGGGCGGGCTGCCAGGCGCGCAGCAGCAGGTCGTGCGAGTCGCGGGTGAAGCGGCGGGCTCGCTGGCCGTCGGTGAGCGAGAGCAGCCAGGTGACCGCGTTGAGCACGGTGAGCAGCAGGAACGGCCAGAGCAGCGGCTTGCTGAGGGCGAACAGGCCGAGCGTGGCGGTGGCTCCCGCGTAGGAGAGGGTGGCGCAGAGCAGCACCCAGCGGCGCTGCGGGCCGAAGTACCAGTAGAGCTCCTCGTCGTCGGGCGGGTCGGGCAGGCGCGGGTCGGGGTCCGCGGGTGTCCGGCGCGGACCGGCGTCGGGTGCGGGCATGGCGGTGCCATGGAGTACGGGCATGCGGAAATGGCCCCCCTGGGCATCGGACGGAACGTGGCCGTTCGACCTCAGCCTCTCACATTGGCCTAGACCAATCATGAACGAGGTATGACATCTCCGCATCGCCCCTGCTCAGTGACTTGACGCCGCATCACCTGCGGAATCCGGTCGAGCGCGCCTGAACCGAACCCCGACGACGGCCCGTTGACCAGGCCGCGAGCGCGGCCCCGCGTCAGGCGGTCTTCAGCTCCTTGACCAGGTGCTCGAACCGCAGGTCCGGCCGCAGCGGGATGCCGAAGCGCTCGTCGCCGTACGGGAACGGGCTGAACTCCCCGGTCCGGCGGAAGCCGCGCCGCTCGTACCAGGCGATCAGCTCGGCGCGCTGCTCGATCACCGTCATCTCCATCGCGCCGACGCCCCACTCCTCGCCGGCCAGCCGCTCGGCCTCGGCCAGCACGGCCCGGCCGACCCCGCCGCCCTGCAGGCCGGGGCGCACCGAGAACATCCCGAAGTACGCCCGGTCGCCGCGCCGCTCCAGCTGGCAGCAGGCGAGCAGCTCGCCGTCACGCTCGGCCAGCAGCACCAGTCCCTCGGGGTGGCCGACGGCCTCGGCGACGGCCTCGGGGTTGGTCCGCCGCCCGGCCAGCAGATCGGCCTCGGTGGTCCACCCGGCCCGGCTGGAGTCGCCCCGGTAGGCGGATTCGACCAGCTCGACGAGGGCCGGGACGTCGGCGGGCGTGGCGGCCCTGAAAGCGGGCTCCCCGACGGGCCGGGCGGTGTCGGTGGCGGTCTCGGTCATGGCTGGTCCCTTCCTCCGTACTGGGGTGCCGCCCGTGCCGGCCGGCCCGCGGGCATCGTGTCACAGCGTGCGGGCCGTCCCCGGGCCCGGGATCGGCAGAACCGGCAACGTGCGTTGCCGGTGGTGGCGATCCGGCACCTGCGACGCCGGTTCAGAAATGTGTTCCAAGATGCCTGGCGGCACTGGCGGGGACATGGCTACTCTGCGGTACGGCCGCGCCAACACCCGGCCGCACCGGGCCATTTGGGCCATCCCGCACCGGATCAGAGGAGTGCTCATGCCTCGCTCTTCCCGCTCCGCCCGCACCACTGGCACCGCCCACACTGCCCGCACCACCGGCACCACCCCCCGCCGCCGGCTGCCCGCCGTGGCCGCGCTCGCCGCCGCGACCGCCCTGGTCGCGGGCGTGGCCGCCCCGGCGTACGCGGCCGAGCCCGCCCCGGTCGCCCCCGTCGTCGAGGGCCGACCCGCCTTCCACCCGGACCGCGACTTCGCCGGCTCCACCGTCGCCGCCCACGAGGGCCGCGGCGCCACCGCGCCGCTCGCCTCCCTCGCCGTCACGCAGACCCCCGGGCTGGACGTCGCCAGCTACCAGGGCAACGTCAACTGGTCCTCGGTCGCCGCCAACGGCGCCAAGTTCGCCTACGTCAAGGCCACCGAGGGCACCGGCTACACCAACCCGTATTTCGCCCAGCAGTACAACGGCTCCTACAACGCCGGCCTGATCCGCGGCGCCTACCACTTCGCACTGCCGAACTCCTCCTCCGGCGCCACCCAGGCCGCCTACTTCGTGAACCACGGCGGCGGCTGGTCCGCCGACGGCAGGACCCTGCCGCCCGCCCTGGACATCGAGTACAACCCCTACGGCGCCACCTGCTACGGCCTCGGCCAGAGCGCCATGGTCAGCTGGATCCGCGACTTCAGCAACACCGTGCACTCCCGCACCGGCCGCTACCCCACCATCTACACCACCACCAACTGGTGGACCCAGTGCACCGGCAACTACGGCGGCTTCGGCGCCACCAACCCGCTCTGGATAGCCCGTTACGCCTCCACCGTCGGCACCCTGCCTAACGGCTGGGGCTACCAGACCTTCTGGCAGTTCGCGGACTCCGGCACCTTCCCCGGTGACCAGAACTACTTCAACGGCGCGGCCGACCGCCTCCGGGCCCTCGCCCTGGGCTGAGGCACCCGTGCCGGTGCGGGGCGCCGCAGCGCGCCCCGCACCGGCCGGAGTCGAGCCGAAGAGCCACCGGGCCCAAGCGGCCACCGGACCGAGGAGGTCGCCGGACCGAGGAGGTCACAGGGCCTTGAGGCCGTCCAGGAGCTGCCGGCCGCCGGGGCTGCCGAGGCCGGTGCACGGGTCCCAGCCGGGCCCGGAGGCGTACGCGCCGTTGCTGCCCCGGGTGACGTCCCGCAGGACCTTCGTCGCGAACTTCGCGTACAGCAGCGGGTTGAGGAAGCCGACCTGCGCGGAACCGGGCAGGGCCTGGTTGACCCGGGCGAGCAGGGCGGACCACATCGGGGCGGCGGCGCTGGTGCCGCCGGTCTGGTGGAAGTTCACACCGTCCACGCTCGGGACGACCACACCGGTCTCCGGGTCGGCGAGGGCGGCCACGTCCGGGACCCCGCGTCCCCGCCGGTGCAGCGGGTTGACCGAGGGCGGCACGTTGACGTGGTCCTGGTACGGCGGCACCGGGAAGATCGCGCTGACGCCGCCGCCGGTACGCCGGCCCGGACCGTCGTCCCAGACGGTCTCGCCGACGACCTGCCCCTGGCGCACCACCAGCCGGGTGCCGCCGACGGCGAGGACGTGCGGGTCGGAGGAGGGGTAGTCGGCGTGGGCGCGCTCGTCGTCGGCCTGGTCGCGGGAGCCGTCGTCGCCCGAGGCGCAGCAGATGCTGATGTTCCTCTCCGCCGCGCTCGCGAAGGCCCGGTCGATCCGGTCGACCGCGCCGGCGGTGAACAGGCTTCCGGCGACCAGCTCGGGGTTGCCGTAGCTGCAGGAGATCACCGTGGGCCGGTTGTCGGTGTCGTTGACGATCCGGGTGATCACGTCGACCCAGCCGCGCTCGGTGAACTTGGTGAAGTACACGACGATCTTCGCCTTGGGGGCCAGAGCGCCCACCACCGCGAGGTCGAGCATGATCTCGCCGGTGGTGTCCGACGTGCCGAAGTCGGCGTCCTGGCCCGGATCGTTGCCGGGGCTTCCGACGTTCGGGATCACCACGTCGGTGATGTCCGGCATCGGCTGGTGCAGGACGTCGACGAAGTAGTTCCGCAGGGCGTCGAGCGAGTAGCCCCCGGAGGGGACGCCCGGCGCGGTGTCCCCGTTGAAGGCGAGTACGGCGATGCACTGCCCGGTCCCGTCGGTGCCCTCGGGGTAGGCGTACGGGGCCTGCAGAGCCGGCGGGAGGAAGGCGCCCGGCCTCACCACCGGGGCGGCGTGGGCCACCGGGGTCGCCTCGGCGGTCCGGCGGATCAGCAGGCGGGAGCCGATCGGCCGGTCGTCCAGGCCGAACACTCCGGTGACGATGCCCTGCAGCTGGGCGGGCACGTAGACCTGGCCCTCCCGGCCGCGGTAGACCCGGGGCTTGCCCTGGGCGTCCTGGAAGCGGTAGCGGGCGAGGGTGACCCGGAAGGCGTCGGCGATGTCCTCGGTGGTGCCGGTCAGGTCGACGCTGCGGGCCAGCGGGTCCTCGTCGGAGAGGGCGAGGCGGTGCTCGGCGGCGAACGCCTCGAGCGTCTTGCGGTCGGTGTCGCTCCACCGGTGGGTGGCGGCGTACTCGTCGTCGGTGGGCACCGTGCGACGGGTCGGCGGTTGGAGCGCCAGCTCGTACACATCCGGGCGCGGGGGCGCGTCGGGGTCGCGTCGCAGGTAGACGGTGACGGTGAGGGGGGTTCGTGGGTCGGCCGGTCCGATGACCCGCGCTCCGCCGAGCGGAACGCGGGAGCTGTCCGGCAGCGCCACGTAGTGGGTGCTCGACATGATCGCTCCAGCGGTCGGGGTCAGCGCCGGGAGCTCGCGACGGTGGGTCGTGCGCTTTCGACTGTCCGTATACGGCACACGTTTATGTCGTACACGTACAGCGTCCCGCCGGTCCCGCGCGGCGTCAACCCGCATGGCGTCGAGCGCACCGCCCCCGGCCGGGACCGGGGGCGGTGCGGGCGGTCGGCGGATCGGCGCTGCCGCTCAGCCGTCGATGCGGTGCTGGCTCCAGAAGGAGGTCAGGTCCACGGTGGTGGCGGCCTGCGCCGCGGCCTTGAACTCCGCGGTGGTGGACACGCCGTACCAGTGCGACTGCGCGTAGTTGCGCAGCAGCGTGGTCATCGCGGTGTCGCCGATCGTCCGGCGCAGGTCGTGCAGGGCGCACTTGCCGTAGTCGTAGACGACCGTGGCGTAGCGGGAGGAGTTGGCGTCCCAGTAGGCCATCGAGTTGGTGATCTTCTCCGCCGACGAGGCCCAGGAGACGCTGTTCCAGCAGCCGTTGCCGGTCTTTCCGAGGGCGAGGTCGGTGGCGTAGTCGGTGAAGGCCTCGTCCAGCCAGGGCCCGTTGTACTCGTCGTCGCCGACGATGCCGTACCACCACTGGTGGCCGATCTCGTGGGTGAGCGCCGTGGTGCTGACCAGGTCGAGGACGAAGCCCGGGTACTCCATGCCGCCGAACCAGAAGCTGTTGTCGATCACCGCGTCCAGTTCGCCGTACGGGTAGGCGCCGAAGCGCTGGGCGTGGGCGTCGACGGCCGAGGTCGCGGTGGAGAGCATCGACTTGGCGTCCGCGCTGCTGATCCCCGCCACCGAGTAGACGTTGACCTTGATCCCGGCCGCCGAGGTGCCGGAGATCCTGGTGAACGGCCCGGCGCCCCAGGCGAAGTCGCGCACCTTGCTCGCGGTCGCCTTGGTGACGGTCCGGCCGGCCGCGCCGGGGGTGTCCACCGAGGTGCCGGTCGCGGGCACCAGCAGGCTCGTCGGGTGGTCCAGGGTGACGGTGAAGTCGGAGGCCACCGAGTAGAAGGACTCACCGTTGTTGGTGTACGGGTCGAGGTGCCAGCCGGCCGCGTCCCGGATCGCCAGCACGGGCAGGGCGTTGCCGAGGAAGTTGTACGCGCCGTCGTGGCCGAAGCGGTCCGCGCCGCTCGGCACGGTGATGCCGAGGTCGAAGCCGACGGTGCCGCTCTGGCCCTGCGCGAGCGGCGCCGGCAGGGTGATCTTGAGCGCCGTGCAGTTCACCGTGAGCGGGGAGGGCGTGCCGCCGGTCACGTTGGTCACCGTGATCGGGGTGCTGGGGCAGCTGCCGTGGGCGTTGTCCCACAGCCGCAGGTACACCTCGGTCAGCGGGGTGGGCGAGGCGTTGGTGAAGCTCACGCCCTCGTGCCCGGTCCAACTGCCGCCGGAGGCGTCACTGGTGAGGCTGACGGTGTAGCCGGGCGCGGCCGGGGTGCGGGTCGGGTCGCCGGGCTGGGGTGGGGTGGTACCGCCGGAGGCGTCCAGGGTGACGTCGTCCAGCACGAAGCTGGTCTGCAGACTGGAGTCCTCGACCCCGGTGAAGGAGAGCGTCCCGGTCTGGCCCGCGAGGGCGGAGACGTCGACGGTCTTGTGCACGTACCCGCTCTGGGCATCCAGGTTGGAGTACGTGGCCAGGGTGGTGGAGCCGAGCTTGACGGCCAGTTTGTCGTAGGCGGTGCTGGTGGTCGTCTCGGCGGTGTCGATGTGCAGCCAGAACCCGAGCGTCGCGGTGCCGCACCCGGCGGGGAGGGTGACGGACTGCGAGAGCGTGTCGGTGTGGGTGGAGCCGTAGCCGTCGAGCCAGGCGTAGGAGCCGCCGGAGTGCGCGCTCTGGCCGCTGTCGGCGGTGATCGCGCCGCTCGGTGCCGTCCAGGGCGAACTGCCGGACTCGAAACCGCCGTTGGCCACCACCTGGGCGGGTGTGCAGTCGGCGGCGCTCGCCACGTTGGGGGTGGCGAGCGCCGTGAGGCCGGCCGCCGCGAACAGGGCGGCGCCGGTCAGGGCGTGCAGGAGTCTTCTCATCGGAACCTCTCATGGGGGAGCGGGCCGGGAGGAGCAGCGTGACAGCAAACGCGTGCCGTTGAAAGGCTCATGACACCAGGTGAGACGGGAACGGGCCCCGACCAGGCCCGGAGCGAGACCGGTGCCGAACCCCGAGCGGGACCCCGAGCGGGACCGCCGCGGGCTCGGCACCGGCCCAGCACGGACTCAGCACCGGCTCAGCACCGGCTCAGCGCGGGTCGACCAGCTCCGGGGCGAAGACCGTGCCGAGCGGCTCCGGACCGATGTACTGCTGGCAGTTGCAGGGCCGCGCCTCGTACTGCAGCGGGCGGCGATCCGCGTCCCAGGCGGTCGGGGCCTCGACGACCTCGTGGCAGCGGCCCTGCTTGTCGTGCTTGGCCAGGTGGTGGGTGCAGCCGCAGACCGGCTCCGGCGGCCGGTTCCCCGCCTCGAGGGCCGCGTGCTGCCGCTCGGTGGCGGCGAGCAGCTCCATCTTGCGCTCGTGCCGCACCTTCAGTGCCTTCCGGGCGTCCTTGACGATCCATCCGCTGCCGTACAGGACAGCGGGCACCACCCACCACAAGTTGAAGACCTGGTCCATTGACTCTCCCCCGATCGGGCCGGTTCCGGCCGCTGATCATACTGCTGACCAGGGCTTACCGCCCCCGCCGGAAGGGCCGCCTCAGCGGATGACCGGCAGCACCGGCTGCACGCTGCGCCCGGTCGCCGCCTCGATGAAGGCCACCGGGTCGGCGACCTCCGCCAGCAGGGCACGGGTCGCGCGCAGGGCCGCGTCGGCGGGCGGCGGGCCGCCGACGGCCGCGATCAGGTCGAGCAGGTGAACGGTCGCCTCCATCAACGCCACCTCGCCGAGCGCGCCGACCGTCACGCTGCCGAGCAGCGGGTGCGCCACTGTCGCGCTCGGCGGCAGGTCGTCGAGCGCGGCCAGGGCGGCCGGGCCCTCGACCCCGAACCGGGCGAGCAGCAGCGCGGGTTCGGTCCGCCCCGCGGCCTGCTTCGCCGCGTCGGCGATCTGGCCGGCGGCGGTGTGCGCGAGGCCACCGGGCCGGTTGTAGGCGCGCAGGATCCCGGCGCCGGTGGTGATCTCGGCCGGCCCGTCGAGGACGGCCGTGCGCAGCCCGGTGAACATCTCCGGCACCGGCGCCGTGTGCGTGTACAGCTCCCGGACGGTCCACTCGGGCAGCCGGGTCGGCCGGTCCCAGTCCTCGGCGCTCAGGGCCGCGCCGCGCTCCGCCCAGGAGGCCCAGGCCTCCGCCAACATCGCGCGCACCGGGTCGTTCTGACTGATCATCGGTTCTCCTCGGGACAGTGGCTGCGAAACAGGGGCCGGGGACGGCCCCACGCTACCCGGCACCCCCGAAAACCACTTGCCGCCCCCGGGCCCCGACCACCACGATCGGCGCATGACCGACTCCGCCGCCCGCCCGCTGTCCGTGACCGCCGCCGCCCGCCCGACCGTGGTCCGACAGCAGCCCGGCCGCCCCCGGAGGCCCGACGCCGCACGCGCGTGAGGGCCGCGCTGGTCGCGGGCCTGCTCGCCGGGTACGGCGTCGCCGTCCCGGTGGGGGCTGTCGGGGCCTACCTGGTCGCGCTCACCGCACGGACCTCGCTGCGCACCGGCGCCTGCGCCGCCCTCGGCGTGGCCGCCGCGGACGGGCTGTACGCGCTCCTCGCGGCGGCCGGGGGCGGCGGTCTCGCACCGCTGCTGGAACCGGTCGCCCGGCCGCTGCGGATCGGCTCCGCCCTGGTCCTGCTGGCCCTGGCCGCCCGGACGACCCACACCGCGCTCCGTCACCGTACCGGGGCAGCCGCGACGCCCGAGCCGGCGCCGCCCGCCCCCGCCCGGGCCTTCCTCACCCTGCTCGGGATCACCCTGCTGAACCCGCTGACCGTGCTCTACTTCGCCGCTCTGGTCCTCGGCGGCGGGGGCCGGGACGACGCGACCTCCGGCACCCTCGCCCGGGCGGTGTTCGTGGCCGCCGCGTTCGCCGCCTCGGCGAGCTGGCAGCTGCTGCTCGCCTCGGGCGGCGCACTGCTGGGCCGTGCGCTGACCGGTCCGCGCGGCCGACTACTCACCGCACTCGGCTCCTCCACCCTGGTCGCCTGGCTCGCGGCCCGGCTGCTGGTCGGCTGACCAGCGGAATCGCCGGAGCGGCGGAGCGGCGGAGCAGCACCCGTAACGCCCGATTCATACCTTGTATCCTGGTTCTGTATCCGCTGAGTGACATCCGCTGCAGAGGGATCCGCTGAGCGACATCCGCTGATTGACATCCGCCGCGGAGAGATCCGCCGAGAGAGATCCGCCGCAGAGCCCCCGCCGGTCCGCCCGACCGGCTCGGGCACGGCCGACGACGTTGGCACCGACCCCGAGGAGCGCGGACATGGTTGAGCGGAACGACACCGAGAAGCGGGGGCGGCTGAGCCGCCCGCTGGTGCTCGACGCCGCCGTGGCCCTGGTCGACCGCGAGGGCCTGGCCGCGCTGACCATGCGCCGGCTGGCCACCGAACTGGGCGTCGAGTCGATGGCCCTGTACCGCTACACGCCGGGCAAGGAGGCCCTGCTCGACGGCCTGATCGAGGCCTACTTCACCGAGGTCAACGCCCGGCTGCGGACCAGCGCCGCGAGCGGCCCGCGCGAGCCCGAGCGGCACCGGCCCGAGCGGCGTCGGCCCGAGCAGCGCCTGGCCGTGTGGCGGCTGGAACTGCGCCGGATCGCCCGGTCCTTCGCCGCCGCGGCGCACGCCCACCCCGAGATCCTGCCGCTGGTCGCGACCCGCCCGCTGGCCGTCCCGATGACGCGGCGGCCCGCGCCGGTGCTCGAACTCACCGAGCACATCCTCGCCGTGCTCGGGCGAGCCGGCTTCGACGACGCGACCGCGCTGACCGTCTACCGCGCCTTCGTGGCCTGGAACCTCGGCTGCCTGCTGGTGGACAAGCGCCAGGTGGTCGACAACCCGGAGGAGCCGGACCCTGCCCTGCGGCTCGGCCTGCACCGGCTGCCCGCCGCCGAGTACCCGCGGCTGCGCGCCCTGGTGCCCCGCTTCGCCGACTTCGACGACGAGGGCGAGATGCTCAGCGGCCTGGACAGCCTGCTGGACGGGATGCCGCAGCCACCCCTTGACGCGTTCTACGGCGGCGACGCATCCTGAGGATACGAGGTACACGTCGGACATATCCGCTCATATCGGCGCCGTCGGGCGGGCCGCCAGAGACCGCTCCGGCCACGCTTCGACGGCGCCCGGAAGAAGTCCCCCATGTCCGCCGTTCCGAACGAACCACTCCACGATGACATCCTGCGCCTGCGCGTCACCGCCAGGGACCCGGAGACCCTGCGCGCGCTGCTCCGCGACACCCGACCCGACACCGGCGGACGCCCGCACGTCGAGGCGGACGGCCGCGTCGGCATCGACGTCTACGCCACGGCCGACCAGGTCCCGGCCCTCGAACGCGAGGGCATCACGGTCACCCGGACCGGCAACGCCAGCGAGGCCGGGCGCGCCGCCCAGGCCGAGGTCGGCAGCGGCGACCGGTTCGCCCCCGCCGACGCCGTCCCGCGCGGCCTGGCCGCCAAGCTCGCCGGCTGACCCGGGAGGCCCGCCATGCCGTACCTGAACGTCACCGAGGTCGAATCCGCCGTGACCAGCCTGGCCACCGCCTACCCCGGGCTCACCCAGCTCATCACCCTGCCCGACCAAACCTACGAGAACCGCACCGCCCACGCCCTGAAGATCGGCGGCCCCGCCCCCTTCCCCAAGCCGTGCCTGATGATGATCGGCGGTGTCCACGCCCGCGAATGGGGCAGCTGCGAGATCCTCATCCACCTCGCCGCCGACCTGCTGGAGGCCCAGCGGGACGGCACCGGCCTCGGCTACGGCGACACCGCCTTCACCGCCGACCAGGTGCAGGCCCTGCTCCGGCGCCTCGACCTGGTGCTCTTCCCGCTGGTCAACCCCGACGGCCGGCACTACAGCCAGACCGTCAAGTCGATGTGGCGCAAGAACCGCAACCCGGCCAACGCCGGCATCAACCCGCGCCCGGCCTGCATCGGCGTCGACATCAACCGCAACTACGACTTCCTCTTCGACTTCGCCACCGCCTTCGACCCGAACGCCAACCCCCAGGTGTCGGCCGACCCCTGCGACCCGCAGGTCTACGCCGGCCCGACCGCGTTCTCCGAGCCGGAGACCCGCAACGTCCGCTGGCTGCTCGAGCAGTTCCCGCGGACCAGGTGGTTCGTCGACGTACACAGCTACTCGCAGGACATGCTCTACAACTGGGGCGACGACGACAACCAGTCGATCGACCCCGACATGAACTTCCGCAACTCCCAGTACGACCACAAGCGCGGACTGCCCGACGACGACGCGTACGCGGAGTACATCCCCAAGACCGACCTCGACAGCGCCGTGCTGCTCGCCGACGCGTTCTGCCATGGCGTCCAGGGCGTGCGCGGCCTGACGTACAAGGCGATCACCGGCTTCCACCTGTACCCGACCAGCGGGACCAGTGACGACTACGTCTACTCCCGCCACTTCGTCGAACCCGACCGGGGCAAGGTGCTCGGCTTCACCGTCGAGTGGGGCACCGAGTTCCACCCGCCATGGGCGGAGATGGAAAAGATCGTCCTCGACGTGGACGCCGGGCTGCTGCAGTTCTGCCTGGCCGCGACCTGAACGACCCCGAGCCGGACGACCCCCGACGACCCCAAGCCACAGTGCCCGACAGCAGGGCGCCCGCCACGACCGACCGTGGCGGGCGCCTTGGGTGTGCGTGCTCAGGCGGCCCGGTGGAAGAAGAACGGGTCGATGGACGGCGGGACGCGGGACACGCCGTCGAGGTTGAGCAGTTGGTGGGTGGTGAAGTTGGCGTTGCGCAGGTACGTCACGCCGACCGGGAAGTTGGCGAGGTCCGGCGTGTTGTTGCCGGCGAAGATTCCGTAGAAGTCCTTTCCGACCGTGACCATCCGGATGTAGTCACCGAGGTACGGCAGCTGAGCGCCCGCTGACGGGACGTCGCCGGGAGCCTGGTGCAGCACGTGGCTGTCCACGGTCTTGAAGCCGTCGTCGGTCAACTCCAGCACCGTCGACCACTGGTTGTGGGCCAGTTCCTGGTGGACCAGCCCGACCAGGCCGTCGGAGTTCACCGCCAACGACGGGTTCTTGCCGTTGATGATGTCCTTGCGCGGCGCGGTCCAGGTCTGTCCCCGGTCCGCCGAGTGGCGGACGTGCAGGACGTAGTCGGTGGGGGCGTTTCCGCCGACGTTGTCGCAGAAGGCGACCCACACGCTGTTGGAGTCGGTGGGATCGACCGCGATGGACAGGTCCGCGCCGGTGCGCTCCTGGCCCAGCGTCCGCAGTTGCGAGTTGAACCGGACCTTCCGGCCGGTGACCACCCGCTGGCCCATCTCGCCGTCGACCGAGTCCAGCAGGTCCTCGAACGGGTTCGGTCCGATACCACCCTTGTCGTCGCGGGTCACCACGACGTCGAAGGTGAAGATGTCCCCCGGGCTGGTGCCGGTCACGCTCTGGAACGCGATGTACACCGTGCCGTCCGGGTGCGCGGCGATCCGGACCGGCGGCCCGTCGAAGAGCGTGCCGGGGCGCCGGTCGAGCCGGACCGGCGCGAACCCGGCCGGGCGCGGCCCGGTACCCGCGTCGCTGGACACGTCCACCGTGGCGGACCCGGCCGGCTGGGAGGCGTCGTTGTTGCCGACGTACACCCGGTCGGTGCTGTGGTTGTTCACCGCGACGGTGGTGGCGACCACCCAGGGCTGGTCCTCGTCGGTCCGGTCGACGAGCACGGACATCGGGGTGGCCGCGGTGATTCTCGGCGCGCGCAGGATCTGCATGTCGCCGGTCACGCCGTTGAGGATGCCCGTGTAGAGCTTGCCGCCCTGCGAGCCGAAGCCGGCGCTGATGTCCCCGGTGCCGAGGTCCCCGTTGCCCGGGACGACGCTGTTCAGCACCCAGGTGTTCCCACCGTCGGCCGAGACGTAGACCGGGGCGAGCGGACCGCCCATCGGGTCGGGGGTGAAGGCGGTCGCGACCATCTCGTTCGGGTTCTCCGGGTTGACCGCGAGGCTGGGTTCACTGTCCAGGAGCCGGTCGCCGCTCAGCGCCTTGGGGGTGATGTTGACGACCTTGATGGTGGGCATGTCGGCTCACCTTCCTTCCCGCAGTACGGCGAGCTTCTGCGCCGGCTGGCGGTCGTCGCGGTCGAGCAGCCGGAACGGCGCCTCCGCGGCCAGTTCGCTGCCCTTCTCCGTCGCGTGCAGGAGCCACAGGGCCTCCTGCCCGGCTTCCGGCTTGGGCACCTCGCGCCAGCGGACGTCCACACTGCTCGGGTAGAGGACGGTGGTCCGCCCGGGGGAGAGCTCGCCGCGATGGACGATCGAGACGTCGAGGGCGGCACGCCACCAGTGCGGCGCGTGCTCGGAGTAGGCCTCCTTTCCGAGGTCCTCCAGCCCGACCACCCTGGCGACCACCACGGCGTCGGCCACGGCGGCGTGCGCGACGATGTCCTCGTTCCGGATCCTGCGCTGCACCGACGAGAACGGCATCTCGTCGGCGGTGGTCGCGGCGAGCGCGATGTGGGACTGGACGGCCGCTGCGGGCAGCCGGCCGATCTCGGTGACACCCAGGCCTTCGCCGTAGACCAGGCCCTGGGTGAAGAACGCGGCCGTGTCACCGACCTTGAGCAGATCGGCGTCGGGCGCCAGTTGGACGGTGACCTCGCTGCCCGCGAGCTGCCTGAAGGCGTCGGGCGCGTGCAGCACCTCGTCCACCTTCACCACCGCCGTCCGTTCGTTGCGGTCCTCGACCGGAACGGCCGCCAGGGACGTACCGCCGACCCTGGTCACGGTGCCGCGGAAACTGAGCGGGGCCTGCCGGACGAGTGCGGTCAGCTGGTCGTGCTCGGCAGTCGATGTTGCGTCAGTCATGACGATCTCCCTCCCCCCCTCATCGCGCGGCGCGGACCGAGGAAGGGTGCGCCCGGCGCCACTCGATCCGCGCGCCGAGCAGGCAGGCGGCGGTGACGGCGGCCGCTAGCGCGACCACGAGCCACTCCGCCGCGCCGCTGCCGGCGTCCGGGTCGATGCCGAGGAGCGTCTCGATCCACTGCGGCCACACCAGGGCGAGCAGGAACAACAGTCCGGACAGCCCGCCGAGGGCCGTCTCCAGCCAGAAGCGGGGCCGGACCGGATTCGATTGTCGGAAGGGCATCACTGCGCCTCCCCTTCTCCAACCGCCCGGGCCGCGCCGCGACGCAGTGCGCGCCGTTCCCGTGCCGCCGCACCGTGGCGGCGGCACGGGCCGGCCGGGCCGGCCCGGGTCGGGGGTCGCTCCCCTCGGCGCCGCCGGTCGGGGGCGCGGTCGCCGTGGGAGATGGGTTGCTTCGATCCGCAGTGTCGGGCTGCGGTGGGAGTGCGTCGGGGAGGGCTCGCGGTGTGACGCTGCGTGCCACTCCCGGCGCTGTACGCCTACGAGGCACACGTACTTCGTATACGAGTCTGCGCGCCGCGCCCGGCCAGGTCAAGGGCGGGGCGGGGTCGGGCAGTCGGCGGACGGGGGCTCGGCTCAGATCCGGGCGCCGAGCATCCGCAGCACCAACTCACCGTAGCGGCGGCCGAGTTCCTCGGGCGTCTCGGTCGAGCGGTCGGTGTACCAGCGGGAGACGTCGATGCCCAGTGAGGTGACCGCGCGGGCCGCCGTCCGCACCTCCGAGACCTGGAACTCGCCGGCCGCCGCGCCCGCCTCGATCAGTGCGCTGACCTCGCGCTCGATGTCCAGCCGCAGTGCGGCGACCACCGCGTAGGCGTCCTCGGGCAGCGCGTGCAGCTCGTAGTTGACCACGCGGCCGACCGTCCGGGCCCGGGCGTGCCAGGCGGTGAACTGCTCGACCAGTCGCCGCATCCGCACCGCCGGGCCGCCCTCGCCGACCACCGCGTCCCGGACCAGGGCCAGCGTGGCGGCGTGCCCGGCCTGGCTGATCTCGGCCAGCAGCGCGGCCTTCGACTGGTAGTGGATGTACAGCGCGGCCGGGCTCATCCCGGCGGAGGTGGCGATGTCCCGGGTGGTGGTGGCGTGGAAGCCGCGCTCCGCGAACGACTCGACGGCCGCCTGGAGCAGCCGGTACGCCGCTTCGGGGCGGGTATCGGCGCCGGGCAGGGTCGGCCAGAGGTCGGCCATCGGGGTGCTGGTCATGGCGTCATCCTCCCAGAGAACCCACACGGGGACTCGCACAAACTTTCCCACCGGCCGGTCGGCGGGCTGTTGACAGGCTCCCGCACCGACACCATGCTGAGCAAGCGCTTAGTCAGCGATGGTAAGCCGGATCCTCGCGCGAAAGGCAGGACGCTCCGTGGTGCACTCCTTCAAGGGCCGGGTGGCCGTCGTCACCGGATCGAGCCGGGGCATCGGCCTCGGCATCGCGCGCGAACTGGTCGACCGCGGCGCCAAGGTCTGCCTCACCGCCCGCAACCCCGAGCCGCTGGCCGGGGCCGTCCAGGACCTGGGCGGCCCGGAGAACGCCATCGCCGTCGCGGGCAAGGCCGACGACCCGGCCCACCAGGAGGAGGCGATCGCCCGCACCCTGGAGGCCTTCGGCCGACTCGACCACCTGGTCAACAACACCGGCATCAACCCGGTCTACGGGCCGGTCCTGGACACCGACGAGGACGCCGCCGCCAAGATCATCGCCGTCAACGTGCTCGGCCCGCTGGCCTGGACGCGCCGCGCACACGCCGCGTGGATGGGCGAGCACGGCGGCTCGATCGTCAACGTCGCCTCGATCGCCGGCATCCGCGCCTCCGCCGGGATCGGCATGTACGGCGTCAGCAAGGCCGCGCTGATCCGGCTCACCATCGAACTCGGCGCCGAGCTGGGCCCGCAGGGCATCCGGGTCAACGCCGTCGCACCCGCCGTGGTCAAGACCAGGTTCGCCGAGGCGTTGTACGAGGGCCGCGAGCAGCAGGTCGCCGCCGCCTACCCGCTCGGCCGGCTCGGCGTCCCCGAGGACGTCGCGGGCGCGGTCGCCTTCCTGCTCTCCCCGGACGCCGGCTGGATCACCGGCCAGACCCTGGTCGTCGACGGCGGGGTCACGCTCGGCGGCGGACTGTGACGGCCGGGGCGTTCCACGACCAGGGCGTCGTGGTCACCGGCGCCGGGCGGGGCATCGGCGCCGCGCTGGCCCGGGCCTTCGCCGCAGCCGGGGCCCGGGTGGTGGTCAACGACCTCGACGCCGAGGCCGCCCATGCCGTCGCCGAGGACTGCGGCGGCACCGCCCTGCCCGGGGACGCCGCCTCCGCCACCGGCCTCGCCACGCTCGTGGACCGGGCCCGCGCGGCCCTCGGCGAGATCGACGTGTGGTGCGCCAACGCGGGCGTCGCCCCCGTCGGCGGGGCCGACGCGCCGGCCGCCGCCTGGGCCAGCGCCTGGGAGGTCAACGTGCTCGCCCACGTCCGGGCCGCCGAACTGCTGCTCCCCCGCTGGCTGGAACGCGGCGAGGGCCGCTTCCTGTCCACCGTCTCCGCCGCCGGGCTGCTCACCATGCTCGGCTCGGCCCCGTACGCCGTCACCAAGCACGGCGCGCTCGCCTTCGCCGAGTGGCTCTCCGCGACCTACCGCCACCGGGGCGTACGGGTGCACGCGCTCTGCCCGCAGGGCGTGCGCACCGACATGCTCGCCTCCACCGGAGCGGTCGGCGAGGCCCTGCTCGCGCCGACCGCGCTGGACCCCGAGGATGTCGCCGAGGCGGCCCTGGCCGGGCTGCTCGAGGACCGCTTCCTGATCCTGCCGCACCCCGACGTCGCCGAGTACTACCGGGTCCGGGCCACCGAACCGGACCGCTGGATCGCCGGGATGAACCGGCTCCAGCAGGGACTGGAGAGGAGTGAGGCACTGTGAGGGCCTGGCAGGTGGGAGAGCTCGGTGAGCCGGCCGCGGTGCTGCGGCTCGTCGAGGACGTGCCGCGACCGGTGCCGGGCCCGGGGCAGCTGCTGGTCCGGGTGCGGGCCGCCGCCGTCAACTTCCCGGACGCGCTGATGGTGCGCGGGCAGTACCAGGTGCGCCCGCCGCTGCCGTTCACGCCCGGAGTGGAGCTGTGCGGCGAGGTCGCGGACGGGCCGAGGCAGGGCGAACGGCTGATCGGCAACCCGGTGCTGCCGCACGGCGCCTTCGCCGAGTACGCGCTGCTGGACGCCGCGGCCGCCTTCCCGGCACCCGAGGCGCTGGACGACGCCGAAGCCTCGGCACTGCACATCGGCTACCAGACCGCGTGGTTCGCGCTGCACCGCCGGGCCCGGCTGCGCTCCGGCGAGACGCTGCTGGTGCACGCGGCGGCCGGCGGCGTCGGCAGCGCGGCCGTCCAGCTCGGCCGGGCCGCCGGGGCCAGGGTGATCGCGGTGGTCGGCGGGCCGTCGAAAGCGGAGGCCGCGCGGGCGCTCGGCGCCGACCTGGTCGTGGACCGGAAGGCCGAGGACTTCGTCACCGCCGTCAAGGAGGCCACCGGCGGGCGCGGCGCCGACGTGGTCTTCGACCCGGTCGGCGGCGACGCCTACACCGGCTCCACCCGGTGCGTCGCCTTCGAGGGCCGGATCGTGGTGGTCGGCTTCGCCGCCGGGCAGATCCCGGCGCCGGCGCTCAACCACGCGCTGGTGAAGAACTACGCGATCCTCGGCCTGCACTGGGGCCTCTACAACACCCACCACCCGCGCGCCGTCCGCGCCGCGCACGACGAGCTCACCAAGCTCGCCGAGCAGGGCACGGTCCGCCCCCTGGTGAGCGCCCGGGTGCCGCTGGCCGGGGCCGCGGACGCCGTCCAGCGGGTCGCCGACGGGCTGAGCACAGGCCGGATCGCCGTCCTGGGCGACTGACCCCGGCCCGCGCGGGCGGAACCGGCTGCCCGGCCGGTAATCCGGCTGCGCGGGCACCACGGCCCTGCCAGGATGCCGGGATGACATCCTTTTCCGCCGCTCGCGACTCATTGGAGGGCCTGGCCCTCGGGGACGGATTCGGGGAGCGCTGGTTCCCCCTCTTCCGGTCGCCCCAGGAGGCGTTCGAGCAGATCCGGGCCCGGCGCACGCCGGAGGAAGGGCCCTGGCACTGGACCGACGACACCGCGATGGCACTGTCGGTGTACGGGATCCTGACCGCCTTCGACGCGGTCCACCAGGAGCGGCTCGCCCAGGCCTTCGGGGCCTCCTACCGGGCGGACTCGGGCCGCGGCTACGGGCACGGCATGCACCTGCTGCTGCCCAAGCTGGCCGAGGCGCCCGGGAGTTGGCGCACCGAGGCGCGGGAGCTGTTCGACGGCCAGGGCAGCCTCGGCAACGGCGCGGCGATGCGGGTGGCCCCGCTGGGCGCCTGGTTCCACGACGACCTGGACGAAGCGGCGGAGCAGGCGGCGCTGTCCGCCGAGGTCACCCACGCGCACCCGGAGGGCGTCGCCGGGGCGGTGGCCGTCGCCCTGGCGGCAGCCCTCGCCGCGCGCGGCCGCTCCGGGCCCTCGCCCGCCCCCGCCGGCTCCCCCGCACCCGCTCCCGCCCTCGCCCTCGCCGGCGCCGAACTGCTCACCGAGGTCGCCGAGCGCACACCGGCCGGCGAGGTCCGCGACGGGCTGCACCGGGCCGCCGGGCTGTCCGCCGGCACCGAGCCGTGGCGGGCGGCCGACCTGCTGGGCAACGGGCAGCAGATCCGGGCGGGCGACACCGTCCCCTTCGCGCTGTGGTCCGCCGCGCACCACCTGGACAGCCTGACCGACGCCCTGTGGACCACCGCCGAGGGCCTGGGCGACGTGGACACCACCTGCGCCATCACCGGCGGTGTGGTCGCCGCCCGCACAGGCCTCGCCGACGTACCGCAGGAGTGGCTGGCCTGCCGCGAACCGCTTCCCGACTGGGTCGCCAAGGCCGAGGCGGAGGCCACTGTCTGACGCTCCATCGGGCCGGAGTCCGGTCCTGGGCCCAGTCGGCCGGGACCGGGCTCCGGCCTGATGCCGCACACCTCGCGCCTCGCTTCTCGCTTCTCGCTTCTCGTTTCTCGCTTCTCGACGGCGATCCGGAACCGACGGCGACCCGGGACCGGCGGTGTGACGACAGACCGTGACCGCCCGAGCGGCCTCATCGCCCGGCGACGATGACCTCCAGGGCCGGGCGGGGCGGGCGGCCGAGCAGGGTCGCGAGGTCGCCCGGCCCGCCCGGCCCGGCCAGGAAGCCGTGGGCGATCGCCGAGTAGGTGGCCACCACCATCGGCACCTGGAAGTCCAGCGCGTCCGAGGCCGCCACCGCCGTACGGGCCTCGGCCAGTCGGCCCGGCCGGTACTCGGCGCCGAGCGCCTCGGCCACCTCCGCACCGCCCAGCGCCCGCTCCCCCACCAGCTCGTACCTCCGGCCGGTGTGCTCCTCCGGCGCCAGAGCCACGTTCACCGCCGCTTCGGCGAGGTCGGCGCGGGCCACGGCCGCCAGCTTCCCGTCCCCGAGCGGCGCGGTGATCACCCCGTCCGGGCCCGGTGCGGCGACCGCGGCCAGCAACTCCGCGTACAGCCCGTTGCGCAGCACCGTCCAGCGCAGGGATGCCGACTCGCGCAGCCGCCGCTCGGTCCAGCGGTGGGCGAGGGCGAACGGCAGGTGGTCGCCGTCGCCCGACAGGCTGGTGTAGACCACCTGCTCGACGCCCGCCTGCTCCGCCGCCTCGATCGCCGCGCCGTGCCGCGCGATCACCACATCGTCCTCGGCGGCACCGGCCGAGATCAGCAACAGGGTCCGTACCCCGGCGAAGGCCTCGGCCAAGGTGTCCGGGCGGTCGAAGTCCACCAGCCGGGCGGGTGTGCCGCCCGGCACCTTCTCGGGAGTGCGGGAGCCGGCCACGACCCCTTCCCGTCCGGCGAGGCGCTCCAGCACGAGGGCGCCCAGGCCTCCGTTGACACCGGTGACGAGCAGCATGGGTTCCTCCAGGGGTGATCGGCGGTCGGCGACGTGACCATCCTCGATAGCCTGGGCGTTCGGCATAAGGAGGCACTTTCATGTCAGCAGGGCACAGCGCGGTAACCACCCCCCGCCCGGTGGTCTGGTGCGAGGACGGCGTGGACTGCGGGATCCGCGACCTGCTGGACCGTCTGGGCGACAAGTGGTCGGTCCTCACCGTCGTCGAACTCGCCCAGGGCGTACGGCGGTTCCGTGAGCTTCAGCGCGCGCTGCCGGGGATCTCGCAGCGCATGCTGACCCTGACGGTGCGCCGCCTGGAGCGGGACGGCCTGGTGTCACGGACCGTCCACCCGACTGTCCCGCCGCAGGTGGAGTACGAGCTGACGCCGCTCGGCCACAGCCTGACCCACCTGGTCCGGGCGATGGCGGACTGGTCCTACGGCCACCACGACGCGATCGTCGCCTCCCGTCGCGACTGGGACGAGGCCAATCCGGGCTCGGAGATCCGGTAGGACCTGCGCCGGGGCTCGCCCCTCGCGCCACGGCGCCGCTCGGCGGGGCCGCTCGGCGGGGCCGGTCAGAGGGCCAGGGCCCGGGCGTCGCCCATCACCACCACCGGGTGCAGCGCGGGGTCGAGGGCGAGGAGCAGTTCGCGCATGCGGTCGGCGGTCAGGCCGATGCAGCCGTGGGTGGGCCCGCCGTGGTCGACGTGCAGCCAGATGCCGCCGCCGTACCCCCCGCCGCGCGGGCGGCGCCGGTCGAGCGGGGAGGAGCCGGGTACCCGGTTGTAGTCGATGGCCACCACGTAGTCGAAGGCCCCCTCGAGTGGCTCGCCCGCGAATCCGGTGCCGGAGATGCTGAAGGCGTCGGAGCGGTCGTAGGGGAGCCGGGTACCCGGGTCGGGGAGGCGGCCACCGGCGTCGCCGAGGGTGAACACGCCGATCGGCGAGCGCAGGTCGCCCTCCCGATGGTCCGAGGTCCAGCCGTCCCGGGCGTTGCGGGTGGGCCAGGACGGGCCGGCCAGCCAGCCCGCACCGTCGTCGCGGTAGAGGACGGCGCGGCCGGTCGTGGCGTCGGGGCCGTCCCCGGTGACGACCAGCGCCTGCCTGCTCCCGGCGGGTACGGCTGCCAGCAACCGGGGCCCGACCCCGGGGAGTTGGCGCGGCAGCTCGGGAGGCGCGGGTCGGGCGGCCTGGGCCGCCGCAGGCGCTGGCGGTACGGGCTGCGCGGGCGCCGTGGGCGGTACGGCTGCGGGGGCGTCGGGGACGGCGGCGGCCGGTGGCACGGGCGGTCCGGCGGTGCCGGGCGCGCAGCTCACCAGGAGCAGCGCCAGCCCGGCCAGGGCGCGACGGGGTAGGGACATGGCGGTTCAGCCTTCGGGAAAGGGACTTCAGGAGAAGTACGTCAGGGGTGGAAGGAGGGGGCGGATCAGCCGCGGGGGGCCTTCGCCGGCGTGCTGTCGTTCCCGGCGGTCCGGATCGAGTCGAGCACCTGCCGCACCTGCTCGAGCGTCGGGTCGGACGGCTCGCGGAGGCACGCCGTCAGCTCGATCAGCGCGGGTACGCCGTTCCGGACGATGATGCGATGGCCCACGAGCTCCCGGGTGCCGCCGTTCATCACGCAGAACGCGTCGGGCGTCCCTTCGGTGAGGGTGGCCGGGCCGCCGGGGGTCTGCTGGATCCGGCCCTGGTCGTCGACCAGTTGGAGGGTGACGTCGGCACCGCCGGCGGCGAGCGGCCCGAGGGGGACGCAGAGGCCGCCGTTCGGCGGGCAGGACGACTTCCCGTCGAGTGGTTGGGTGGCCAGGAAGCCGATGCCCTCGCGGGGGTCACTGGTGATGCCGTTGCGGGCGTGCCAGCCGTTCGGCACCTCGACGACCGTGTCCGGGAGGGCCGGGAAGCGGATGGCTATCCCCGGGGGTGCGACCGGGGGTGTGACCGCGCCGGACGGCTCCCCCGACGGTGTGGACGAGGCCGAGGTCACGGCGGACGGCGTCCCCGCCGGCCCCGCGACCACCCCGCGCTCCGGCGCCGGCGCGACGGCGGGTGCGGCCGCGAGCGCCGCGGCGATCAGCCCGCCGGTCAGTCCGGCGCCGAGGCCGACGGCCCGCCGCCGGCGTCGGGTGTGGGCGGCGCGGGCACGGATCCGGTCCATGCGGTCCTCGGGTGCGGCCAGGTGCGGTGCGGCCTGCTGGAGCAGGAACCGCAGCTCCTGCTCCTCCTCGTCGCGGGCGGGCCCGTGGCCGTCCGGGTCCAGCAGGTCAGATCCGCTCACGGGGTCCTCCGTCCAGCAGCAGTTCCCGGGAAGGCAGCCGGCCGCGCAGGGCGGCCAGCGCGTGGTGCGTCCGGCTTTTGACCGTGCCGGTGCTGCAGCGCAGCACCTCGGCGGTCTCCTCCACGCTGAGGTCCTCGAAGAAGCGCAGCACGACCACGGCCCGCTGACGTGGCGCCAGCGCCCGGACGGCCTGGGCGACGACCTGCCCCAGCACCACGTCCTCGTACGGGTCCGCGCCCACCGACGGCCGGTCCGGCAGTTCGCCGTGCGGCAGTTCCCCGGTCCAGCGGCGGCGCCACCAGGAGACGTGGCAGTTGACCAGGACCTTCCGCAGGTACGCCTCGGGCCGGTCGATGGCGATCCGGTCCCACTTGGGCCAGACCTTGGCGAGTGCGGTCTGCAGCAGGTCCTCGGCCTGGTGCCGGTCTCCGGTCAGCAGCCAGGCCACGCGCAGCAGTTTCGGGCCGCAGGCGGCGACGAACTCCTCGAAGTCCGGTGTCGCGTCCCTCATCGTGCTGTCCCCGCCATGGTGTCCGCGCCGTTCCCGTCAGCTGTGGCGGCCTGGTCGGCCGCGTCCGTCGTGTCATCCTCACGGCTGCTGAACGCGATGGGCGACGCACCGGGTTGCCTGCTGAGCGAAAGAATTTTACGGCGGGGCGGAACGAGCAGGAACCCGGTGGCATCCGGGGTGGAAATCGGGAAGGCTCACCCGCATGGTCTCAGTACTGCAGAACGTGGCGATCGACTGTGCGGATGCCTACGAGCTGGCCCGCTTCTGGAGCAGGGTGACCGGCCGGCCGCTGCATCCGGAGGACGAACCGGGTGTTCCGGAGGCTCAGGTGATGCTGGCGGACGGCCCGGTCCTGTACTTCAACCAGGTGCCCGAGGCCAAGACGGTCAAGAACCGGATCCATCTGTGCCTGCGCCCGGAGACCTCGCGTGAGCAGGAGGTGGAGCGGCTGCTGGGCCTCGGCGCCACCTTCGTCAGCGATCACCGGAATCCCGATGGCTCCGGTTGGGCGATCCTCGCCGATCCCGAAGGCAACGAATTCTGCGTTCTGCGCAGCGCGTCCGACCGGGCCGCCACGACGTCCTGACGTCGCCGGGGCCGTGCTGACGTTGCCGGGCCGTCCGACGTTTCCGCGACCGTCCTGGCCGGCCCGGCTGTCCCGGCCGGCCTGCGGGCGGGTCCTCCCCGGACCTCAGCCGGTGACCTCGACCGTGACGTCGTAGGCGCGCTGCTCGGGCGGGCAGTTGAGGGCCTCGCCGCAGCTGGTGCGGGTGGCGGTGAGGTGGGCGCTGCCGGGGGCGTGGGCGGCGAAGGAGGCCGTGACGGTGCCGCAGCCGCCGCCGGGGCGGCAGGAGGGGGACGGGGCGGTGGTCGGGGTGCCGTTCGGGGTGACGACGTCGGGGGCGGAGCTGGTGGCGGCGGACCAGTAGGTGTTGTGGAGCGCGAGCGTGATGGTCGTGCCGACGGCGACCTTCACGGTGGTGTGGTCGGCGTGCTCGTCCACCGTGACGGTCGCCGGGCTCGGGGTGGTCGCGGCGGGGGCGGTCGCCGAGGGGCTCGTCCCGGTGGAGGCGCAGCCGGCCAGGGTGAGCAGGGCGGCGGCCAGGGCCATGGTGGCGGGTCTTCTCAGGTTCACGGTGGTTCCTTCTGCCGGTGTGCGAGCGGTACCGATGGGTGAGCGGTGCCGACGGTGTCGATTCGACGCACCGGGGGCCTGATCGGATCCCCGATTCCCGATTCCCGATCCCCGATTCCCGATTCCGGATCCCGACCCCGGATCCCGGTTCCCTCCGAACAGACGGACGGACAGACAGGCGGACAGACGGACAGACGGAAAACGGCACCGGGGCGGGCGCTGGGCC
This sequence comes from Kitasatospora sp. NPDC051164, assembly GCF_044455625.1. Taxonomy (NCBI): domain Bacteria; kingdom Bacillati; phylum Actinomycetota; class Actinomycetes; order Kitasatosporales; family Streptomycetaceae; genus Kitasatospora; species Kitasatospora sp. NPDC051164. Next base: position 50,289 of record NZ_JBITFB010000010.1, read on the forward strand.
CACCCCGGTGCGTTCGGCTCGGTGATCGTCAGGAGACGGTCACGTCGTCGTAGTAGGTGTAGGTCGGGTCACCCGCGTAGTTGTCGTCGTGGTTGCTCAGGGTGAGCGTGTAGGAGTGGCCCGGGGTGACGGTGGCCGTCTTGTTGGTCCAGCTGCCGGTGGTGGTGCAGGTCTTGGCGAGGACCGTGGTGGTCGTGCCGGTGGTGTTGTCCTTCAGCGTGGCGGTGGCCCAGTCGTAGGTGACCGTGTCATTGCAGGTGTTGCTGTACCAGAAGGACAGCTTGCTGGAGCCGGTCGGCGCGGTGAAGGTCTGGGCGAGCGAGGAGTCACCGGTCGGGTTGGCGGAGCCGACCATGGCGCCGTAGCTGCCGCTGTGGGCGGCGCCGGTGGTGGCGGAGGTGGTGCCGGCGGCGGTCCAGCCGGTCAGGTTGCCGGTCTCGAAGGTGCCGTTGGCGACGGGGTTGCCGCCGCCACCGCTGGTGGACTCGGTCCAGCCGAAGCTGGTGCTGCCGGTGGCGCCGGTGGTGTCGGTGGCGGTGACCGTGACGCTGGAGGTGCCGGCGGCGGTCGGGGTGCCGGAGATCAGGCCGGTCGAGGAGTTGATCGACAGGCCGGCCGGCAGGCCGGTGGCCGAGTAGGTCAGGGTCTGGCCGGAGGCCGAGTCACTGGCGTTGATCTGCAGGCTGGCCGCGGTGCCGACGGTGCCGGTCTGGCTGCCCGGGTTGGTGACAGTGACCGTGTTGCCGTGCGTCAGGATGGCGTGCGAGATCGCGCAGGAGTTGGTGTCGTTGGACCAGCTGGCCTGCTCGGCGTAGCTGCCGAAGGAGCCGAAGGAGATGTTGGCGGCGCCGCCGGTGCTGCCGGGCTGGATCCAGGCGCACTCGTCGGAGTTCTCCTGGCCGTTGTAGCTGCTGCCGGAGACGTGGTTGGTCCAGCCGCCGGCCGGGTTCTGGTCGGACATCATCTCGTGCCACTCGTGGCCAAGGGTCATCGTCCAGCCGTCCAGCGTACCGGGCGAGTTGACGAAGCCGACGCCGCAGTTGGCGCCCGCGTCGATGTTGTACGGCTGGTTGGAGAACGCGATGTCGCCGTAGGGCGAGTTCGCCGCACCGCCGGTGAGGGTGGTGTCGCCGTTCCAGTCGTGCCAGGCGCAGTACCCGGTGCTGGGGTTCTGGTAGTCGTCCGGGTTGGTGCCGTGCGGCGACAGGACGATGTAGTAGGCGTCCCGGTTGGCCGCGGCGGTGGTGTTGCCGAAGTGGCCGGCGGCCTTGACCGCTTCCTGGGCGAGCTGGTTGCCGGTGGCCTGGCTCGGCGAGGCGGCCGCGTTGTCGTACCAGACGCCGGACAGCACGCCGCCGCTCTGGTACGGGATGAAGTTGGCGTTGGACGGGCAGCTGACGGCGCCGGTGGCGACGTTGGGGCCGTCGCACCACTGGGTCAGGTCGGCCGACCAGGTCTCGCCGTTGGTGCCGATGCCCTTGAACATCTGCTGGGTGGCACCGGCCGCGCCGGCCGAGTCGTTGGTGAACTTCGCGTTGCCGTTGGCGTCGGTGCTCTGGGTGCCCCACTGGGTGCCGTAGAAGATCAGGTAGACCTTCGAGTGCCCGCTCTGCACGCCGATGCCGTCGACGCCGCCGCCGTAGGACAGCGTCTGCTGACCGGTGGCCGCGGCCTGGTTGTGGGCGTCCAGCCACTTCTTGTAGTTCTCGTGCTGGGACATGCCCGGCACCGCACCGTGCCGGTACGGGTGGCCGTTCTGCGGGCTCCAGGGGTTGAACTCGTTGCCGGTGCTGCCCTGCGAGCTGGAGATGTCCTGCGCGGAGGCCGGGCCGGCCGCGCCGGCCAGGCCGGCGGCGGCGAGCGCGAGCGACGCTATTCCGGTGAGCGCCGCGTACTTCGCGCGTCCGATTCTGGGGGAGTGACCCATGGGTGAGGGTGCCTCTCTTCTGCCGATCGCCCTGCGGCTAGGGGGGAGGCCGCGAACGATCCCTTGTGGGGAAGGGAGCAACGGCGAATTCCGCCGGGAGTCGACTCCGTTCGGGCTCTTTCACCCACCGGGAATTGACTGTCCGTCGACTCGGCGCCGTCTGCTGGGCAGAAGGAAAGCAGTACTGATGAACACTGGTCAACGGCGAAGAGTAAGGACTGATTAAGAAACGCGTCCATGCAGGTAAAGGCGCAGATGGCCGGGGTGGGATGAACGCGGATCAACGCGCGTAGCTCATTCACTGAATGTGGATCGGAATACTGTTCCGCATTCGGCGGATCACCACTTTCCGGCGACTCCGACGATCGGTGAATCAGCGTCAGAAAATCCCGCCGCCGGCCGGTGCACTAACCCTCGTACGCCATCTCCGGGAAGCGCGGCGAAGGGCCCTCCAGCAGGTGGTCGTCGTGGTCGCGCAGCCAGCGGTCGAAGAAGGAGGCCACGTACGAGCGGGTGGCGAGTTCGGCGCGGCCCGGGCGGATGTCGCCGACGTCCGAGCGCAGCTGCTCCTTGGTCAGCGCGCCCTGCCGGGCGAGCTGCGGCAGCAGGGACTGGGCATCGGTGTACGAGCCGTGGCGGGAGCCGGTGAGGGTGAGGTCGGCGTGCCAGCCGGTGCTGTGCTGCCACAGGGCGTTCCAGCCGGGCTGCTTGCGGTAGTCCCCGGAGTCGTCACTGCCGGTGCCCATCAGCAGGAAGGGCCGGTCCAGGCCGTCCTCGGCGACGCTGGGCAGGAACACGCCGGTGTGGCCGTCCGGGCCGGGGAAGTGCAGTTGGCCGTCGAGGTTGATCCCGGCGGCGATCCGCGGGTCGTCGTGCATGCTCTGGAGGGCGGTGAAGCCGCCCGCCGAGTGGCCGACCATGCCGATCCGGTCGAGGTCGAGCGACCCGGCCAGACCGGCCGGCAGGCCCTTCCGGGCGCCCAGCCCGGCCAGCTCGTCCAGGACGAAGCGGGTGTCGTCCACGCGGGTGGCGAGGGCCTTGCGCAGCACGGCGCCGATGTCCAGATCCGGCCGGCCGAGCATGCCGGGCAGCACGGAGGAGGCCAACTCTCCGCCGGGGAAGGCGACTTCGGAGGCCTCGTAGGTGTGGTCGACGGTGACCACGACGTAGCCGCGCGAGGCGAGGTCCTCGACGAGCGCGGTCCCCCAGGTGCGCGGGTCGCCGAGGCCCGGCGAGTACAGCACCACGGGGCGACGGCCGCCGGGCAGCGCCGGGGCGTCCTCCCGGGCGTGGGTGCGGATGCCCGACCAGTCGGTGCGGTCCGGCGCAGTGCCGTAGTTGACCCGGGCGAGGCCCTCGGCACCGCCGAAGTGCGCCCCGGCGGCGGGCTCCATGTACGGGGCGCGGTCGGCGGGGCCGGCCGGGCGGGACGTCGGGTACCAGAGGCTGATCATCAGCTCGCGTCGGTGCCCGGGCTGCCAGGGGTCCTCGCGGCCGGCGTCGGTCAGGTGCAGCGAGGTCGTCCCGATCGGGTACGGCCCGGTGGGCTCCGGCAGCCATGCCCGCGCCTGCTGCCCGGCGCTCCCGCCCTCCCCCGCTGCCACCGCCGCGGGCGCGCCGACCGTGCCCAGCACCGCCGTCGCCGCCAGCAGAACCGCCGCCAAGGCCCGTCCCCCACTGCCCATGATGTGTCTCCTCGTGCCGATCGATCGAACACGCAGGACACTACGGGCGGAGACGGGCCTCCGCCGTCATACCAGGGAGCCAACCAGCCCCTGAATACCCGGGTATGACACCCCTAAGGGCTACCTCCGGTGCCGCGTCGGTTCCCCTGACGGCAGGTCAGTCCAGCCCGAGCGCTTCGGCGAACTCGACCGCCTCCCGGAGGATCGGCTTCATGCGGGGGTGACCCGTGCCCGGGGCTGCCGGGCCGCCCCCTCCCCCGCCTAGCGGTACTTCTTCAGCTCCCGGCGGGCCAGCGAGCGCTTGTGCACCTCGTCCGGGCCGTCGGCGAGGCGCAGGGTGCGGTTGCCGGCCCAGAGCTGGGCGAGCGGGGTGTCCTGGCTGACGCCGGCGGCGCCGTGGGCCTGGACGGCCTTGTCCAGGATCCACTCGACGGTGCGCGGCGTGGCGATCTTGATCGCCTGGATCTCGGTGTGCGCGCCCCGGTTGCCGACGGTGTCCATCAGCCAGGCGGTCTTGAGGACGAGGAGCCGCAACTGCTCGATGCGCACGCGTGATTCGGCGATCCAGTCCTGGACCACGCCCTGCTCGGCGAGCGGCTTGCCGAAGGCCACCCGCTCGCTCGCCCGGCGGCACATCAGCTCCAGCGCCCGCTCGGCGATGCCGATGCCGCGCATGCAGTGGTGGATCCGACCCGGGCCGAGCCGGGCCTGGGCGATGGCGAAGCCCGAACCCTCCTCGCCGATCAGGTGGTCGGCCGGGACGCGGACGTCCTCGAACAACACCTCGGCGTGGCCGCCGTGGTCGGCGTCGTCGTAGCCGAAGACCGTCATGCCGCGCTTCACCGTCACGCCCGGGGTGTCGCGCGGGACGAGCACCATGCTCTGCTGGCGGTGCGGCTCGGCGGACAGGTCGGTCTTACCCATCACGATGAACAGCTTGCAGTCCGGGTTCATCGCGCCGGTGATGTACCACTTGCGGCCGTTGATCACGTACTCGTCGCCGTCCCGCTCGATCCGGGTGGCGATGTTGGTGGCGTCCGAGGAGGCCACCTCGGGCTCGGTCATCGCGAAGGCGGAGCGGATCTCGGCGTCCAGCAGCGGCCGCAGCCACCGCTCGCGCTGCGCGGCGCTGCCGAACTGGGCGAGCAGTTCCATGTTGCCGGTGTCGGGGGCCGCGCAGTTGAGCGCGGGTGGCGCCAACTGCGGGCTGCGGCCGGTGATCTCGGCGAGCGGGGCGTACTGCAGGTTGGTGAGGCCGGCGCCGCGCTCACCCGGCACGCCCTTCTGGTCGACGAAGAAGAGGTTCCACAGGCCCTGCTTGCGGGCCTCGCCCTGCAGCTCGGCCACGACCGGCGGGACGGCCCAGGGCGCGCGGGCCGGGTCGGCGAGCTGGGCGGCGAGGACGGCCTCGGCGGGGTAGACGTGCTCGTCCATGAAGGCGAGCAGCTGGGCCCGGAGTTCGTCGGTCCGGGCGTCGTAGGCGAAGTCCATCGGTCAGTTCTCCTTGAGGGTGCTCAGGCCGTGCCGGGCGAGGATCGGGGCCATCTCGCCCGCGCGCTCGAAACCCGCGCCGAGGGTGCGGCCCTGCTGGAAGCGGAAGTGGATGCCCTCGGCGACGGCGGCGAGCTTGAACGAGGCGAAGGCCACGTACCAGTCCAGGTCGGCGGCCTCGCGGCCGGTCGCCTCGGCATACCGGGAGACGATCTCGTCGGGCTTCGGGAAGCCGGGGGCGGTCATCGCGGAGGGGATGATGCCGCCGCCGACGCCGGCCAGCTCGGTGTACATCACCAGGAGGCCGATGTCGGTGAGCGGGTCGCCGAGGGTGGACATCTCCCAGTCCAGGACGGCGGCGATGGTGTCATCCTCATCGACCAGCACGTTGTCGAGCCGGTAGTCGCCGTGCACGAGGGCGGGCGCGGGCGAGACGGGCAGCCGCTCGGCGAGCAGGGCGTGCAGCCGGTCCATCTCGGGCAGCTCGCGACTGCGGGAGGCGGCGAGCTGCTTGGACCAGCGCCGCAGCTGGCGCTCCAGGTAGCCGTCCGGGTGGCCGAAGTCCTCCAGCCCCACCTGAGTCGGATCGATCCGGTGCAGGGCGGCCAGGGTGTCGACCAGCCTCCGCCCCAGCGCATGCACCCGCAGCTCCCCGAGAGCGGCCAACGGGGCGGCATCCCGGTGCGCCGTGCCGGTGACGTGCTCCATGAGGTACCAGGACGCGCCGAGGACGTCCTCGGTGTGGTCGATCAGCAGCATGCGCGGGACGGGCACCCCGGTGCCCCGCAGGGCCGACATCACCCGGTACTCGCGGCCCATGTCGTGCGCGGTGGCCAGCACGTGCCCGAGCGGTGGCCGCCGCAGTACCCAGCGGGAGGCCCCGTCGGAGAGGACGTACGTGAGGTTGGACCGGCCCCCCTCGATCAGGTCAGCCCGCAGCGGTCCCTGGACAGTCCCGGGCAGCTCACGGTCCAGGTGGACACGGAGACGCGCCAGGTCCAGGCCGGGCGGGTCGACGGGAGTCTCGGGCATCGGGCGGCTCCTCGGATCGGCAGGGATTGACTAAGCGCTTGCTTAGCATTCAACCGAGAGCTGCCCCTGTCAATGCCACAACCCCCGGGCCACCCGGCCCAGGGGGTCGTCCGCACGGGCGCGACGCGAATCAGAGGCCGCTTTCCGCAGCGTCCAAGGCATCCAGGGTGGCGGGGTCGAGGGCAGTGGCGGGCTCCGCGGAAAGGTGCTCACGCCAGGGCTTGATCTGCACTCGCACGGCGGCGAAGGTGAAGGCCCGACTCTCATCGGGGACGAGTTCTCCGCCACGCTCGTCGAGAAGGACCAGCGGCTCGAACGGATCCGGCGGGCCGGAAGACGAACTCCCGTCGTGTCCCTCAGCGTTGCCCACGCCTCCGCGAGCGGTCCATGTCAGCCCCTTCCCGTGGGGGCCCTCAGCTACGGTCGGTCGACTCCCTGCTGCGATCCACCACCAGCGCGTTGAGTTCGGCCTGCTTGCGCTCGTCCAGTGAGTCGAGGGCTTCGTCGGTCAGCTCGACAACGGGGGTTGGGGACAGGTGCATGCGCCAGTTGCCGCGGGGCACCATGATCAAGATGAAGTCGATGAAGCCGTTGGCGATGGAGAACCCGGCGCCACCGCGTTCGAAGAGGCGGAGCAGGGGCTCGAACGGGTCTGGCAGCGGCGGCAGTTGCACCCCGGGCGCGCTGGTCAGGGCCACCCACTGGACGGCGGCTGCGCCGCCGTCCATGGCGTACGACGAGCCGCAGGCGTCGTCGATGAAGTCCTCGATGTCCGCGATCACCGCGGGGTCCGCACGAATGGCGGGGTTCACGATCTCCGCAAGGTCGAAGAAGGGCCACCGCCGAGGCTCTCCGTAGGCGTCAAGCCAGAGCGCGGCTCGACGGAAGTACTCCTCCATCAGTGCGGCGCGGGAGTAGGCCTTTTCATAGGCCTCACCGGGTGACTTCCAGTTGATGGCCTTGAGGCGATCGACCATCGACTGCACAGCGTCGGAACTCACTTGAGGTCGTAACCTTTCGCGCGGAGATGAGGCTTGATCGCGTCGACCAGGACATCGAGATTCGAAAGGTCTCCGGCGATCGGGATGGGCGGAACCTCGATTCGACCATCAACCCGGGGGCGGAAGGCCGCATGCGCGTTGTGGCCCGCCATGTCGCTCCACGCGATGGCGGTCAGACGGTCCACTACCGAATCAGCGGGATCATTCACACGCCCCCGCCCGCGAAGAGTCGTTCACTCTGCAACGGTCGGGTTTCGGGGGCGGAGGCGGGCCCAGCCTTCCGCGTCGACTGCGTCAAGGGCTCTGTCGTCCAACTCGACAACGGGGGTCGGGGACAGATGCTTTCGCCAGTTGCCGCGCGGCACCATGATCATGCCGAAGTCGATGAAGCCGTTGGCGAAGGAGAAGGCGACACCGCCGCGCTCGAAAAGACGGAGCAGGGGTTCAAAGGGGTCGGGCAGCAAAGGAAGGCTCAGCCCGGGGGTGTCGCGCAGGGCGGCCCACTGGATGGCAGCCATCGAGGATTCGACGGCGTACCCCGAGTTGGAGGCGTCGTCGACGAAGTTCTCGACATCCGCGACCAACGCCGGGTCGGCCCGCACAGCCGGTGCCACAATGGCCGCAAGATCGAAGAACGGCCACTCGTCGGTGTCCCCGAACGCGTTGAGCCAGAGTGCGGCTCGACGGAGGTACTCCTCCATGAGTGCTGCGCGAGAGAAGGACTTCTCGTGCGCCTCCCTGTAGGCCGCCCATTGGATGCCCTTGAGGCGCTCGGCCATGTACTGAACGGCGGTTGTGCTCACTTCAGGTCATATCCTCTCTCGCGAAGTTGGGATTTGATGGCGTCGACCACGATATCAAGATTCGAGAGGTCGTCGGCGACTGGTGTCGTGGGCGCTTTGAGGCCGAAGATCTCCCAGTGGGCGAGAGACCCGTCCGCCGATATCTCTCCGGGGTGAAAGCTCTTTGGCGCCAGACTGTGCGCGCCGAAGTGTTCGGGGTGGGGGATCGGCTTGTCGCCCACCCAGGCGTCCGGGTGACTGGAGAGGTAAGGGAGGCCGGCTTCGAAAAGCTTTGCCTCGACATACTCATGGGCGATGGTGCCACGCAAGGCGGGAATGCTCCCGGGTTTGATGAATCCACCCACGGCGGCATTCCACGGGGTGGAAATCTCTGCAACCGGTGAGAAATGGACGTCCTTTAGAACGTTGCCTTCGCCCGGCCCCACCTGGACATCGTGGCGGTTGATCATGAGGTTGTCCTTGGCGACCTGGACGATTCGGGGATCGACACCGGTCTCCTTGGCGACCTCGATCACATCGTCCGTCCTGGTGCGGTAATCCTCATAGCGCTCCACGGCTAGCCGGTCCGGCGAGTTTTCCGGAGGGGACGCATAACGAGAGCCGGAGTCCGATATCCAGGGCTCCGGTGGGGCGCCCTTCGTGTCGGACCAGCCGTTCGCCTCTGCCCCGGTGAATCCGGGGCGGCGCTTCGGAGTGCTGCTCCCGGGTGCGGCGGCGCCGCCGACGGCGCCGAGGACGAGGTCCAGCGGCATGACCGGGCCGGTCTTGAAGGCGGTGTCGTAGCCGTAGGTGAGGCCGGCGCCGGTGACCATGCGGCCCGGGAGGGTATCGGCGGCGTTGGCGACCTTGGCCAGGCCGGCGAGGGCGACGGAGGCGCTCTCCGCGCGCTCGGCGGCGTTGGCGACCACGCGCCCGCCGGCGCCGAGACCGGCACCGGCGCCGCCCATGATGCCGCCGGTCTTCTCGGCATCGACGGCCTCCTTGAGGCTGTAGCCGCCGTCGTCGTAGAACTCGACGCGGATGGGCTGGGCGACGGCGACGTCCACGACGATCGCTTCGACGGCACCGAACACGACGCCGGTGAGGACGGTGGCGGCGATCATGGCGATGGTCTCGGAGACGGCTACGCCGAGGCCGGCGGCGGTGGCGACGATGCCCGCGGCAGCGGTGACCGCGACGCCTTCGGAGATTCCGACGGTGAAGAAGGCGAGAGCGGTGCCGGCGACCAGGGTCGCGCCGACGATCGCGGCCTCCTCCTCCAGCTTCTTGATCGCCTTGTCGACCTCGTGGGCGAAGTCGCGCAGGGCTTTGGCCAGGCTGCGGCAGGCGTCGGCGGTGTCGGGGAGCCAGCCCTTGCCCTTGCCCGCGCTGTCCTGGCCCCCGTAGTACTGGCTCCAGAATTTGCCGAAGGCGTCGATCGCCGGGCCGTGGTTGTTGGCGACGATCGCGGCCGCGGCCTGGTTGGTGGGCGCGGTGACGTTGTCGATGACGGTGGCCATCGCCTCCCACGCGTCGGCGACCTTGCGGAGCTTGTCAGGATCGGCGTCGGGCCACCACATCCCGGTGAGCTTGCGGACGGCCTTCGCCGCCGTGGACTCACCCTCCCGCCGCCCCCGTCCGGAAGGAGGCGGCGATCATGGCGTCATGTTCTTCCGCGCGTGGTTGTCGGCGCCGGTGTGGTTGTCGGCATGGACGACCAGACCGTCGTGGATGCTGGTGAGCCCCTTGACCAGGACGTCGAGCGCGGAGAGCACCTTGTCGTGCGGGCCGTTGTAGGCCTGGGCGAACTCGTTGCCCTGCTTGTCGCCGCCCCACGGGCTGCCGGCCTCGGTGAGGCTCTGCTTGAGCTTGTCGAGGGCTTCCTTGAGCGCCTTGCTCTGGTTCTCGAACGTCGGCGCGGCGTCCTTCAGGTCCCCCGGCCGGATCTTGAACTCCGGCCCGCCGGCTTTCGCCCCGTCATCCACCATGGCGTTTCCCCCACGCGCTCGTCGACCTCGATCACTCCCGTGACAAGATCGACGAACGACGCGACAAGGTTTCAGCCTGATCGCGTGATACCGGTCACGTTCGTGACGAGGCGTTCGGCGGCGGTCAGTTGCCGCCGAACTCGCCTGCGGCAGCGGCGGCAACGAAGGATCGCCATGCATCGATCGGGAAGGCGAGCACAGGCCCTTCCGGGCACTTCGAGTCGCGGACAGGAACGACGCCGGAGAAGTCGGGCGAGACCTCGACGCAGGACCCGCCGTTGCCGGAGTGCGACGACTTGAACCAGGAAGCGCGGGACAGGTCTGGCCGGATCATGGGTCAAAGTTCCTCTCGGGCCTTGCGGATCAGGTCAAGGGAAGCAGCTCTGGTCAGCGCTTCCACCTGCAACCGATGGTAGGCCGTTTCCCACTCCCTGACAGTCTTGTCTTCCCGCACGACAAAGCCGTGATCCGCAGATTCCGTGTAGCCGACCACCGAACGGTCGGCAAACGTCAGCAATGTGACGAACGCGCGGAACGGGGCATGCTCGGCCATGGCGAACGGAGCCACCTGAAAGATCACATGGGGCTTCATCACCATCTCGACCAGGTGATCGAGCTGGGAACGCATGGTCGCAGCGCCGCCCACCGGGCGCCGGATGCAACTCTCGTCTATCACTGCATGGATGACCGGCGGCTTGGCACGCTTGAGAAGCCCCTGCCGCTTCATGAGGAACTTCACTCGCTCCTCGGCCTGGTCAGGCGTACTACTCCCCCGCTGTACTGCCGCCGCCTCGATCGCGGATGCGTAGGCCTTGGTCTGGAAGAGCCCGGGGACGAGGTTCGGTTCGTAAATCCTGATCTCGGACGCCCGGGCCTCCTGCGCGGCATGCTCGGGGAAGCCCTCCAAGAACCCCTTGCGCCTCATCCCCAGCCACATCAGCTCCAGCGTCTGGCCCGTCCCGAGCGCCTTGTCGGCCGCCCTGACAAAGGCTCGGCTGGTGGATTTGCGGCCTGTTTCCACCGCCGAGATGTAGCTGTCCGAGTAGCCCATGGCTGCGGCCAGGTCTTGCTGGGTCCAGCCCAGTGCCTCGCGCGAGCTGCGAAGCAGGGCGCCGAAGGACTCTCGCGGGGATGACGTTGGATCAAGCTCTCTGCGGTTCAAGGCTCACACCCGATTCCACTTGAGACGCAGGCAAGTTGAACGATTGCCAAGCTTAGCCGACAGTGGGCACACCTGGTAGTCGAGTTACTACGGAGAGGAGTGGACGATGGCCAGTCCCACGTCCTGCAACAACCCCACCCCGCCCTTCCGGGTCGTGATGTACCTGGCGCGGAGCGGTTCCGGCTTCCCCGAGCACGAGTTGAGCGTGTGTGAGGCCTACGCCGGGGCCTTCAACTGGGGCATCGACCTGATCGTGGTGGACGACGAGGTGAACCGGAAGGGGCCGGAGCACCGGCCCATGCTCCGGGCCGCCTTGCAGCGGGTCCTCGACAGGCAGGCCGGCGCGATCCTCGTCCCCCACAAGGCCGCGATCTCGCCGATCGAGGGCGAGTTCGACGACTTCTCCAAGCGTGTGGAGAAGGCCTCCGGGTTCATCCAGGTGGCGACGCGGCGATGACCGACGGCCCCACCACCCCCACGGAGCTCGAGATCCGCGTGATCGACTCCCGGAGCCCGCACTTCTTCACCCTGGAGTGCTGGGCCCTCTGGGACCAGGTTCGCAACGACTACGTCCGCGTTCCCGGCTCCTCGGACCGGATCCGGCGCTTCTACACTCTCGCGGCTGCCGAGGCGTTCCAGCGGAGTCTCGGACACCGTCCAACGTAGGCCCGCCGCTTGGTGGTTCACCTCGGCAGGCGCAACCTTTCCCGCCCTCTCACACGTCGATCAAGATGTTCTAATGATCGAACTCTAGGGCGATTTTCGGAGGTACGGTGCGGCTTGCTCGTGGCGCGACCGGTCTGCTGGCGGTGGGGGTCGTTTCGGCTCTCGTCCTGACCACGGGATGCTCCGACACCAGGAGCAGACCCACCGCCACCGGCACCACCCCCTCGAGCCCCCCACCCACCACCCCGAGTGGGGCCCCCTCCGACACCCCCGCCCCCACCCCGACCCCGGTGCCGACCTGGGACGGCCAGGTCAAGGTGCTGGGTGACGGCTCCACCTCCGACACCGGGCCGCAGCCCAAGCAGCCCGTGCCCGAGAAGCTGAAGCCCGGTGAGAAGCCGCCGCAGTTCGTCGTCTTCTCCTGGGACGGGGCTCTGGAGGGCGACGACCACCAGTTTTCCCACTTCCGCAAGCTGGGCCTGGAGAACAACGCCCAGATGACGTTCTTCCTGAGCGGCATCTACACCCTGCCCAAGTCGAAGCGCACGCTCTACCACCCGCCGCAGCACGACGCCGGCGCCACCGCCATCGACTTCGCCACCGACGGCCATCTCAAGGACACGCTGGAGCAGCTGCGCCTGGCCTGGCAGGACGGCAACGAGATCGGCACGCACTTCAACGGGCACTTCTGCGGCCCCAAGAGCGGTGGCGGCGGGGACTGGTCCACCGACGAGTGGAAGAGCGAGCTCGACCAGGCGGTCTCCTTCGTCACCAACTGGAAGACCAACACCGGCTACAAGGACCTCCCGCCGCTCCCCTTCGACTACACCAAGGAGCTGGTCGGCGGACGTGCCCCCTGCCTGGAGGGCCAGAAGAACCTGCTCCCGGCGGAGAAGGCGGCGGGCTTCCGCTACGACGCCAGCTCGCCCGGCGAGTTCCAGGTCTGGCCCGTCAAGAAGGAGGGCATCTGGAACTTCCCCCTCCAGATGCTGCCCTACCCGGGCACGTCGGCCCAGGTCCTCTCGATGGACTTCAACTTCCTCGCCAACCAGTCCGGGAACACCACCAAGGGCGACCCGAAGAAGTACGACGAGTGGGAGAAGAACACCCGGGACGGCTACCTGGCCGGCTTCGAGCGGGTCTACAACGGCAGCCGGGCGCCGCTCTTCATCGGCAACCACTTCGAGGACTGGAACGGCAGCATCTACATGCAGGCCATCGAGGACGTGATGAAGGGCGTCTGCAAGCGCGAGGAGGTGCGCTGCGTCTCCTTCCGCCAGGTCGCCGACTGGCTGGACGCCCAGGACCCCAAGGTGCTCGACAAACTGCGCCAACTCGACCCCGGGCAGCCGGCCGACTGGTCCCGCCTGGTGAAGTGACCGGCCCCGTGCGGCTGCGGAGCCCGCAGCCGCACGGCCCGGCCTACCGCCCGCCCGCCGGCCCGCCCGCCGCCTTCATGTACGAGGTCCAGATCCGCGCGGGCAGCGCCGAGTCGGGGGTTTCCGGCGCCGCCCCGCCCAGTCCCTCCAGCGAGAGCAGCTTCATGTCCCGCAGGTCCGCCCGGAACACGGTGACCGCCGTCGACAGCTGCCCGTTGTAGCCGACGATCCACCCCGCCGTCCGGTCCGCCGTCGTGCCGGGCTTCGCGGCCAGGTCCGGGCCGACCTCCGCCGCCGGCGCGGCACTCCCGCCGCGGACGGCGCCCTTGAGCGCGGCGTCCACCTCGCCCGCCACCGCCGCCGGCAGTGCCCGCGCGGCGGCCGGCAGGCGCAGCGCGAGCGGCGCGCCGTTGCGGGTGATCCGGAGCACCGAGTACGGGTCCGTCCGGTTCCCGCCGGCGGCGAAGGCGGTGTACGCGTCCGCCGTCCTGATGGCGCTGGGGGTGGAGTTGCCGGCCGCGAAGGCCGGTACCAGTTCGCCCATGCTGCCGGGGAGCAGGCCGAGGTCGGCGGCGGTCTTCTGGACCCGGTCCAGGCCGATGTCCATGCCGAGTTGCATCATCGGCCCGTTGACGGACTGCTCCACGGCACTTCTCAGACTCACCGGGCCCCAGTCGCGCTTGCCGTCGTTGGCGGTCTTCACGATCTTGCCGTCGCGTCCCCAGTACGGCCCCTCCGGGGTCATCACGTTCACCCCGTTGTCCCCGTTGTAGGTGGTGGTGGGCGTGATCGGGGTGCGATTGCCGCCGCGTCCGCGCTGGACGCCCTGGCTGAGCCCGGTGGCGTACACGACCGGGGTGAAGGCCGAACCGATCGGCACCGTCGAGGTGTTGGCGTTGTTGAAGCCCTGTTTCAGGTAGTTCGGGCCGCCGTAGAGCGCGACGATCCTCCCGTCGAGGCCGACCGAGGCGGCACCGACCTTCAGGGCTTTGTCGGCCTCGCGATTGTCGGGGTCGATCCCCTTGGTCGCTTCCTGCACCGCGACGGCCAGCGCGTCGACCCTGGGCTTCTCGAAGGTGGTGAAGATCTGGTGGCCGCCGAGGTCCAGCTGGGCCGGCGTGATGTCGCTGTGGCTCTCCACGTAGGACCGGGCCGTGTCGACGAGGTACCCGACCTGGCCGCCCAGGCCCGCCGACTTCGGCTGGGCTTTGGGCTCGGGGAACACCGTGTACCGGGCGCGTTCGGCGCGGGACAGCTTTCCGACCTCGACCTCCCGGTCCAGGATCCAGGACCACCGTTCCTCGGCCCTCTTCCGGTTCTCCGCGCCGAGCGCCGGGTCGTACTGCCCCGCGCCCTTCAACAGGGCGGCCAGGAAGGCGCCTTCGCTGGGGTCGAGCTGCGAGACGTCCTTGCCGTAGTACGCCGCGGCGGCGCGTTCGATGCCGTAGCTGCCGCGGCCGAACCAGCTGCTGTTCAGGTAGCCGGCCAGGATGTCGTTCTTGCTCATCCGGTCGTCCAGCTTGATCGCGATGACGGCCTCTCTGAGCTTGCGCGCGTAGTCCTGGTGCTGGTTCAGGTAGATGTTCTTGACGTACTGCTGGGTGATGGTCGAGCCGCCCTGGGTGTCGCCGCCCGAGAGCATCGACCAGAACGCGCGGCCGATACCCTTGACCGAGATCCCGGGATCCGAGTAGAAGGTCTCGTTCTCTGCGGCCAGCACCGCCCACCGCACCGACTCCGGCACCTGTTCCAACGGCACCTCCTGCCGGTTGGTCTCGCCGATGCGGGCCATCTCGGTGCCGTCCGCCCAGAAGTAGACGTTGTTCTGCTGGGTGGCGAAGGAGTTCAGGTCGTCCGGCACCTTCGTGGTCGCGAAGAACCAGGCCAGCCACCCCGTCAGCGGCAAGGCCCCCACCCCGGCCACCAGGAGCAGCTGCCGCCAGGACGGGAGCCAGCGGCGGACCCCGCGCCGCCGCTGGCGCGGATAGTCGAGCCACCGCAACGGCCGCCGTCGCCGGCGTCGCCGCCGTCCGGGCTTCTCCTCCTCGGCCCCGCCACCTCGCTGTGGACGCACAGTCCGCTCTCCGCTTCGCTCATCCGACGGCCCTCTCGAACAGTTAGACGAGATGAGGGCGGCATTCCGGCGGCGGGGAAAGGATGTGATCGTCGTCATACCGCGCGCGACGGCGCGTCGGAACCGGACCGGGCCTCCGCCGCAACCGCTCCGGCCGACCGTCAGAATGGCGCCATGAGGTTGATCCACACCGTGATCGGTGCGCTGCTGCTCCTGCTCGTCGTCGGCAGCATCCTGCGCACGCTGGTCGTCCCGCGCGGGCTCTACTCGTCCCTGGTGAACCGGCTCTGGGCGGTGCTGCGGGGCGTGCTGCGGCTCTCCGCCACGCCGTTCGGCGGTTACCGCGCACAGGACCGGGCGCTCACCTGGCTCGCGCCGCTGGTCCTGCTGGGGATGCTCGGGCTGTGGCTCAGCGGGATGATGGTCGCCTACACGCTGCTGCTGCACGGCACTTCCGACCTCGACTGGTCGACCTCGATCCGCGAGGCCGGCTCCAGCCTCTTCACCCTCGGCTACGCCAGCGGCGAGCGGCTGCAGCTGTCCGCGATCGACTTCATGGCCGCCGCCAGCGGCCCGCTGGTGGTCGCCCTGCAGATCGCCTACCTGCCGACCCTCTACGCCGCCTACCAGCGGCGCGAGACCGAGGTGACCCTGCTGCAGTCCCGGGCCGGCGAACCCGCCTGGGGCCCCGAGCTGCTGGCCCGCCAGTCCCTCGTCGACACCGAGAACGCGCTCCCCCAGCTCTACCGGGACTGGGAGCGCCTCGCCGCCGACATCGGCGAGAGCCACTCCAACTACCCGGTGCTGCTCTCCTTCCGCTCCCCGCAGCCGAACCGCAGCTGGGTGGTCGGCCTGATCGCCGTGATGGACGCCGCCGCGCTGCACCTCGCCCTGTGCCCGCGCACGGCGCCCGCCGAGGCCCGGCTGGTGATCCGCGCCGGGTTCACCGCGATGCGCGACATCGCCCGCGCGCTGCGGATCCCCTTCGACCCGGACCCGGACCCGGAGGTCCCGATCCGGCTGACCTACGCCGAGTACCTGGGCGCCGTCGCGATGATCATGGCGGCCGGCTTCCGCCGCGAACGCCCGGTCGAGGACGCCTGGGCGCACTTCCACGGCTGGCGCGTCAACTACGAGGCCGTCGCGTACGAACTGGCCCGCCGCAGCGACGCCGTCCCCGCGCTCTGGACCGGCCCGCGCGACTTCCGCGCGGCCGTCATCCCCCCGGCCCGGCCCACCGACCGCCGCCCGTCCGGGTCCCCGCCGGCCCTGCCGCCGGCCTGACCGGCCCGACACGCCCGGCGCACGAACGACACCCGAACGAAGGACGCACGAACGACCGACGCCGGGCGGGGCACCGAAGCGCCCCCCCCGGCGTCACCGAGTCCGCGAGGCCTCAGACCTGCACCGGTCCGCCGACGGCCAGCGAGCGCTCGGCCGCGGCGAGGATCTCCACCACCCGCAGCCCGAAGTCCGCCCCGCACGGATGCGGCTCGCCGGAGGCTGCCGCGGACTGCAGGGCGTCCAGCGCCCGGTGCAGCGCGGCGAGCGGACCCTCACCGTGCTCCGGCAGGTGTGCCACGCCGTGCTCGCCGCGCAGCTCCAGGCCCGTCCCGCCCGCCGCGACCGGCGCCGTCAGACTGAGCGCGAGCGTGCTGGATGCGCCGCCGGCGTGCCGCAGCACCAGGTGCACGGTGTCCAGCGGGCCCGCCACCGCCGTCACCTGCCTTGCGTCGCCGAGCACCGGCAGCAGTACGGACAGCGCGTGCGGGCCGACGTCCCACAGCGAGCCCTTCTCCTTGCGCCACGGCGAGGCCGCGTACGGGCTGGAGCTGCCCGGCGCGAACACCGAGCCGAGCCAGTCCGAGCGGCCGGTGTACCAGCCGCCCAACGCCGCCTGCTCCTCGAGCCACGGGATCTGCGGGCCGCCGAAGCGCACCGTGAAGAACACCACCGAGGCGACCTTGTGCGCGCGGACGGCCTCGGCCACGGCCTCGGCGTCCGGCACGGTCAACGCGACCGGCTTGTCCAGCAGCAGGTGGCAGCCGGCCTCGGCGGCCCGCACCGCGAGGCCCGCCTGCACCGACGGGGGCAGCGCGATGGAGACCGCGTCCACGTCGGCCAGCAGCCGGTCGAGGTCGGCGTACCCGGGCACACCGTGCGCCGCGCCCAGGGTTTCGGCCGCCTCCGGGCGGCGGCCCCAGACACCGGCGAACTCCAGCCCGGGATGCTCCGCCAGCACGGGCGCATGCACCCGCTCCGCCCAGGGGCCGGTGCCCAGCAGTCCGATCCGCACGATGTCTCCGTTCCTCGGTGGTGCTGAAAAACTCAGCCCTGCACGCGGGCGTCAGCCCTGCGCGTGGGCGTCCAGCCCTGCGTGCGAGCGTCAGCCCTGCACGCGGGCGAGCGTAAAGCCGTCGTAGCCCTTGCTGCCGACCGTCTGCACCGAGGTCGCGGTGACCCTCGGCTCGGCCGCGATCAGCTCGTGCAGGGCCCGGGTGCCGAGCACCGCCGGGTCGGTGCTGTCCGCGTCGGCGACGGCGCCGCCGCGCACCACGTTGTCGACGATGATCAGCGAGCCGGGCCGGGTCAGCTGGAGCGCCCGGCGGAAGTACTCGGGGTTGCTCGGTTTGTCCGCGTCGATGAAGACCAGGTCGAAGGGCTCCACGCCCTGCTCCACCAGCGCCGCGAGCGAGTCGGCGCCCCGGCCCAGCCGTACCTCGGCGACCTTCTCCAGTCCGGCGGCGGCCAGGTTCCCCCGGGCGACCTCGGCGTGCTTCGGGTCGATCTCCAGGGTGATCAGGGTGCCGTCCGCGGGGAGCGCCCGGGCCAGCCAGATCGCGCTGTAGCCGCCGAGCGTGCCGACCTCCAGGATCCGCTTCGCGCCCTGGGTCAGCGCCAGCAGGTGCAGCAGCTTGCCCTGGTTGGGGGCCACCGCGATGTTCGGCAGCCCGGCCGCGTCGGCGGCGGCCGCCGCGGCCTCCAGCGCCGGATCGTGTCCGACCAGCTGCTCGGAGAAGTACGCGTCCACCGCGTCCCAGGTCGGCTGCAACGTCATCGGGCCCTCCGGAGTGCAAGATCGGCAGGTACTCCGCCGATGCTACTCCGAGGGCCCGATGGCTCCGGGACGGCCGTCAGTCACGTCCCGTGGCGTTCTGCTGGGTTCCGTTCCGTTACTCCGGGACGGCGGTCCTGGCGGCTGCCGCGGCCGCGGCCGCCTCCTCCGCCTCGATCTTGGCGTGCGTCTTCGCGGCCCGACGCTTCATGATCCAGGCCGACAGGCCGCCGATCACGACGGCTGCCGCCAGACCGGCCCAGGAGAAGCGGGACAGCCACGGCTCGATGCTCTTGCCCACCTTGTACACCAGCAGCGTCGTGCCGCCGGCCCAGACGACGCCGCCCAGCACGTTGGCGATCAGGAACTTCCAGTACGGCATCTTCAGCGCGCCTGCCAGCGGACCGGCGAAGATGCGCAGCAGGGCGATGAACCGGCCGAAGAAGACCGCCCACATGCCCCACTTCTGGAACGAGCGCTCCGCGGTGGCCAGGTGCGAGGGCCCGAAGTGCTTGGGGAACTTGCGTCCCAGCTTCTCGAAGAGCGGCTTGCCCCCCTTACGCCCGATCGAGTAGCCGATCGAGTCGCCGATGATCGCACCCGCGATCGCGCAGCCCGCGACGCCCCACGGGCTCACCACGCCCTTGACCGCCATCAGGGACGCCGTGACCAGGGCGATCTCGCCGGGCAGCGGGATGCCCAGCGATTCGATCCCGATGATCAGGCCGACCACGGCGTACACCGCCGTCGGTGGAATGCCCTCGATCCAGGCGTCGATGTGCAAGGCCAGTACCTCCGTGGCAGGACGGGACCGGCCGCGCTCCCCGTGGAGCTGCGGGCCGGTCCCGGCAGTGGTCCGATGGCGGCAACGCCGCCGTTCCCCCTCAGGGCAGCGTAACGTGCCGGGCGGTCTGTCCCCCCGGCCGATAACCCGTGGTTTTCGACGTGCGGCCGCACGCCATGGTTCCAGTCCGACCGGCATTTCTTCAAGATTCGGCAAAGTACCTCTGCCCTCGGGAGACCTCGGGAGACCTCGAGAGGCCAAAGACTTCGGCCGCCCTCCGCCACCTTCGGCTGACGCCGGCCTCGGCCCGCCTCGGTCGGATCATGCGCGGCACCGCGTCGAGCACCAACGCCCGGACCTCCGCCGGCCGCAGGTCCTGAGGACTCGGAGTGACGGCGGGGAGGTACAAGCGGAACAATTTGATTCCGCAAATCGCGGCGCTCATCAAATCGACTCGCGCCAGATGCTCCGGCAAGGCCGCCCCATCGGACCAGTCGGCCTCGCCGCCGGGTCGATCGGCCCGACGATGGGCAACCAGTGGGTAGCTTCCTTCGACCCGGTGTTCTGGTTCTTCCACTGCAACATCGACCGCCTCTGGCTGAGCTGGCAGACCCGCGTCGGCGCGACCACGCCGACCGGATTCCGAACCACGCTGGGGCAGGACCCGGACTGGCCCACGGATCCGCTCGGCGGCGCGCTGCCACCGTTCACCGCGACCACCGCCCAGACGATCGAAACCGAGGTCTCGTACGATCGGCTGGAACTCGCCGACCCCGCGGAGGGCGTGTTGGAGAATCTGTCCGGAAACATCGAGGCCGCCCGCACCTTCGCGTTCCGGAGCGCCAACCCTGTTTCGGTGCGGGTCAAGGGGATCGACCGGCTGAACATCCCGGGTTCGTTCATCGTGAGTTTGCTCGCGGACGGTGAGCCGATCGCGAAGCGCTTCTTCTTCCAACCGGACAATCCGCGGAACTGCGAGAATTGCGCGCAGCACGGCCTCGTCAACATCGACTTCCGGATGACACAGGAACAGCTTCTCGACCGGACGCTGTCCGTCCGCATCGACGTTCCCGGGCAACCCGAGGAAATCGGTACGGCCTTCCCGCTCTCCCAAGCAGGAAATCCCACCCTGGGCACCCGGTCCACCGGCATTGATCAGGTGTTCGACGACTGCATGCTGTCCTACGACGGCTTGCTGTCCTAGGACTGCTTACTGTCCTACGACTGCTCGGGCCGCTCGGCGAAGTCCAGGACGGTGACGGACGGACGGCCGGTGGCCAGTGGCGGGATGGTCAGCGCGAGCGGCAGCAGGACGCCGACCAGACCGCGTCCGCCGGTCGGCCGGACGTCCCGCACCGCCGCCACCGCCGGACTGGCGGTGCGGAGCTTGTCCCGCTCACCCGCGTCCATCGCCCACGGCATCGGCGGCGGCTGGTAGCCGCGGGCATGCATCTTCCCGTTCAGGGTGAGTCGGCTGAACCAGCGCGGCACGGCGTCCAGCACGAGCGAGCCGCCCGGGAACCGCTCCGCGCAGCCCGCGATCAGGGATCTCACCCGGGCCGGCGGAAGGTACATCAACAAGCCTTGTGCGCTGACCAGTACCTCACGGTTGCCGTCCACCTCGTCGGCCCATCCCAGTTCCGCGGCGTCGGCGGCCAGGTAGCGCTGGCGCGCGCCGGGCGGCAGCAGCTCCGAGCGCAGCGCCACCGCCTCCGGCAGGTCCACGCTCAGCCAGCGGGCCCGCCCGTTGTCGACCCGCCAGTACTGGGTCTCCAGGCCATCCCCCAGGCAGACCACGGTGCCGCGCGGCTCCCGGGCCAGGAAGTCCGCCACCTCACGGTCGAAGCAGGCCGCGCGCAGCGCCTGCAGCTGGCTCACCACCGCGTTCTGCCCGAACCGCTCCGCGAACGGGAAGTCGATCCGGCCGACCAGCTCGACCGCCTTCGGGTCCGGCAGCACGGTGTCCGGCCGCCGCGCCTCCACCGCCCGGTGCCACAGCGTCCACAGCGCCGTCTCCGGCACCGCCTCCAGCTCGGGCCGCTCCGCGCCGCCAGTCATCGCTCGCTCCTTCGACGTGCTCCCCGGATGCCCGCGCGTGTGCCACGCGTACCCCGCGGGTGCCGAACGGGTGCCGCGCGGGTGTCTCGCGCTCGGGCATGAACCCGCCGATTCTGACACCCGGTCCGGACCGCCCCACCCGCCGACGCGCCGCTCGACCGGCGGCAGGAGAAGTCGACGTGGCCGACTTCTCGCGCACCACACCCGGCTCGGCTCATCCGACGCTGAAGGCACCGTCCGGCGGAGGCGGGGAATCGGTGGCGTCCGCATCCGTGACCGGGGCCGTGCGGCCGACCAGAGCCGCCAGGTCGCTCCCCTCCACCAACCGGGCCGGGAAGATGTCACCCGCGAACAACCGGGCCAGCTCCGCCTCCGGCAGCGGCGCCGTCGAACCGGCCAGCAGCACATTGCCGTACCGCCGCCCGCGCAGCACCGACGCCTCCGCCACCAGGCAGACGTACGGGAACACCGCCCCTACCGTCGCCGCCTGCGCCCTGGCGAACGCCAGCGGCGGGCCGTCCGCCAGGTTGGCCGCGTAGCAGCCGCCCTCACGCAAGGTGTCCGCCGCCAACCGCAGGAACTCCACAGACGTGAGGTGCGCCGGGGTGCGGGAGCCACGGAAGACGTCGGCGATCACCAGGTCCTGCGAGGCCGCCGGGACGTCGGCGAGGGCCGCCCGGGCATCGCCGACGGTCGCGGTGACGTCCGCGCCGGGCCCCTGCCAGGGCAGCCGTTCGGCGACCAGCTCCAGCAGCGGCCCGTCCACCTCCACCACCCGCTGCCGCGAACCCGGCCGGGTGGCCGCCAGGTAGCGGGGCAGGGTGAGCGCGCCGCCGCCGAGGTGCAGCACGTCCAGCGGCTGCCCGGCGGGGGCCAGCGCGTCCGCGAGGTGGCCGAGGCGCCGGGTGTACTCGAACTCCAGGTGCGTCGGATCGGCGAGATCGACATACGACTGCGGGGTGCCGTCCAGGGTCAGCAGCCAGCCGCCGTCGCGGTCGATGTCCGGCATGAGCTTGGCGAAGCCGAGGTCGGTCCGCCGCCCGACCGGCACCGGCTCGTCGTGCTCGAAGGTCACGCGCTTTCCCCGGTCGGCCGCACGTCCTCCGGCTGCACGTCCACCGACTGCACGTCCACCGGCTGCACGTCCACCGGCTGCACGTCCAGGTAAGCCGCGAGCCAGTGATCCAGCTCGGCGAACACCTGGGTGCGAGCCTTCTCCCCGGAGAGCACCAGGTCGTGCATACCGCCCTCGATCCGGACGATCGTCACGTGCCGGCCGAGCCTCGGCCCCTGTGCGGCGATGTCGTCGGCGCGCAGCACCGCGTCCGCGTGGTGCAGCGCGTTGTGCCACTTCGTGGTGGCGATGGACTTGGTCGAGGCCATCAGCAGCACCGGCACGTCGATGCCCAGCCCGTGCCGCAGCCGCCGGTGCCCCTGGTGGATCGCCGACAGCCAGCCCGCGAACAGCGGGAAGCCCTCGGCGGGCTTGAGCGTGAGGTCGAAGTCCCACTCGCCCCTGTGGTCCTTGTGCAGGCTGTGCGTGTAGTGCGGGTTCAACGTCGACGGCAGCACCCGGGTCGGCGCCAGCCGCCCGATCGCCGTCACCGCCGGCCCGCCGACGCTCCGTACGACCGGTGACGTCGGCATCGACAGGAACGGCGAGTTGAGGAACAGCCCGTCCACCAGGCCCTGCCCGGCCCGACGCCCCGCCCACAGCGCACCGACCAGCCCACCCGTCGAGTGCCCGTTCACCAGCAGCTGCCGGTGCCCGTCCACCTCCCGGATGATCCGCACCGCCTCGTCGATCTCCTCGTCGTACTCCACGAGGTCACGGACGAAGTTCGGCGACTGGTGCGGGCGCAGCGAACGGCCGTACTTGCGCAGGTCGAGCGCGTAGAACGAGAACCCGAGCGCGGTGTAGTGGTCGGCCAGGTTGGTCTGGAAGAAGTAGTCGTTGTACCCGTGGATGTAGAGCACGGCCCGCTGCGCGCCGGGGACCAGCCGACGCACCAGCGTCGCGCACACCGCCCCTTCGGCATCCGGCCGCAGCTCCAGCTCCGCCGCCTCGTAAGGGGCACCCAGGACGTCTTCCCGAAACTCCATCTGCGCCGCACCGATCCTCTGCTCCGCCCGCCGATGTGGCAGGTGACCACCCGTTCCGAGCCAGACGATACCGGCCGGTAGGTGCCCGGCGCTCGGCGGTGGCCGGTCGGTCGGCGGGGGTGTCCGAGGGAGGAGCCGCCGGCGCACAGCAGCGCGTGGCCGACGGCGATGGCCAGGGTCGACGTGCCGATGCCACCGAGGCCGGTGACGGTGACCGCCGGCGGGCGAGCCTCGATCGTCACCTGCGCGGTGTCCGCCTGGACGACCGGCTGTGGAGGTTGCCCCCGGTCGTGCTGTCGTGCACCGGCTCACGGTGCGCTCCGCGCCTCCGTCCCACTCCTCGTACGCCTGCTGTGCGCCGGTGGTCGTGTGGAACGCTTCCCGGACAGGGCAGGCGAGTTGGGGAGTGCACATGGATCCGTCGCTGTACCGGTCGGCCACCGAGGCGATGGCCGCGCCGCCGGAGAAGCTCGCGTACGTCGCCGGGTTCGACCGGTGGGCTCAGCGGCCGGACGCGCTGCTCACGGTGGACACGGATCCGGCATCAGCCGACTACGGGAGGGTGCTGAACTTCGCCGAACTCCCCACCCTGGGCGACGAGTTGCACCATTTCGGCTGGAACGCCTGTTCCAGCGCCCTGGCCCATGCCTGCCACGAGAATCCGGAGCGGCGGTTCCTGCTGCTCCCCGGGCTGCGCTCCTCGCGCCTGCACGTCATGGACACCCGGCCCGACCCCGTCCGGCCGCGTCTGGTGAAGACCGTCGAGGCCGCCGAACTCGCCGCCAAGGCGGGCTACTCGCGTCCGCACACCCTGCACTGCGGCCCGGAGGGGGTGTTCCTGTCGTGCCTCGGCGCCGGTGAGGGCACGGACGGACCGGGCGGGGTGGCGATCCTCGACCACTCCACCTTCGATGTGCTGCGCGCCTGGGAGACGGAGCGCGGGCCGCAGCACTTCGCGTACGACGTCTGGTGGCACCTCGGCACCAATGTGGGGGTGACCAGTGAGTGGGGCAGCCCGTGGATGGTCGAGGACGGGGTGGTGCCGGAGCTGCTGCTGGGCCGCAAGTACGGGCACGCACTGCACTTCTGGGAGCTGGACTCGGGGCGGCACCTGCAGCGGATCGACTTCGGCGACCAGTACCAGATGGTGTTGGAGCTGCGTCCGGCGCACGATCCGCAGGCGGAGTGGGGGTTCGCCGGGGTGGTGGCGAACGTCGAGGACCTCTCCTCCTCGGTCTGGCTCTGGTACCGGAACGGGCCGGCGTTCACCGCGCGCAAGGTGATCGACATCCCCGCCGAGCCGGCGAAGGCCGAGGACCTGCCGCGCGCGCTGCAGCCGTTCGGCGCGGTGCCGCCGCTGGTCACCGACATCAATCTGTCGGTGGACGACCGCTGGTTGTACGTGTCGGCTTGGGGCACCGGCGAGCTGTTCCAGTTCGACGTCTCGGATCCCTTCCACCCCCGGCTCGCCTCCTCCGTCCGGCTGGGTGGGGTCGTCGCCCGCACCCCGCACCCGGCCGAGCCGGGACGGCCGTTGAGCGGGGCGCCGCAGATGGTGGAGATCAGCCGGGACGGCCGGCGGCTGTATCTCACCAACTCCCTCTACGGCGCCTGGGACGACCAGTTCTACCCGGACGGCATCGAGCCGTGGATGGTCAAGCTGGACGCCGACCCCGAGGCGGGCGGGCTGAGCGTCGACGAGCGTTTCTTCCCGCACGGCGCGGATTTCCGGGGCCTGCGCGTTCACCAGACCCATCTCGCGGGCGGCGACGCGTCCTCGGACTCCTACTGCTTCCGCTGAGCGCTGCAGCGCCTGGTCGTACCGGGCCTTGCCAGGAGCCCTTGCCAAGACCCCTGCCGACTACCGGGACTGCTCGGCGGGCGAACCGGGGGGCGAACCGGCGGGTGAGCCGGTCGTCCGCTCGGACGGGTCGGTCTGGAACTCGGTGGCCACCCAACTGGCCAGCAGGCGCAGCGATTCGGCCGAAGACGAGCCCGGTTCGGCGTGGTAGGTGACCAGTACCTGGTCCGAGTCCCCGGCCGGACGCAGGGTCTCGTACTGCAGGCTGAGCCCGCCGACCACCGCGTGGTGCAGCCGCTTGGTGCCGTGGCCCTTGTCCTGGATGTTGTGGGTGGCCCAGAGGCGGCGGAAGTCCTCGCTCTTGACGGAGAGTTCGCCGATGAGCGAGGCCAGCCGGGGGTCGTCCGGGTCGCGCCCGGCGTCCAGGCGCAGGATGCCGACGACGTCGCTGGCCTTGCCTTCCCAGTCCTGGTAGAGCTCGCGCGCGGCCGGGTCGAGGAAGACGTTCCAGGCCATGTTGCGCTGCTCGGGCGGCATCGCGGCGAAGTCGCCGAGGAGAGCGGTGCCGAGGCGGTTCCAGGCGATGATGTCGAGGCGCCGGCCGAGCACGTACGCGGGAACGCCGTCCATCGCGTCCAGGAGCTGTTGCAGCGCGGGCCGCACCAGCTGCGCCCGGGCGGCGGCCCGGCCGGAGCGGCGGCGGGCGGGCTTGGTGAGCCGGCCGAGGTGGTCGCGCTCGGCGGGGCTGAGCCGCAGCACCCGGGCGATGGCGTCCAGCACGGCGGTGGAGACGTTCTCGCCGTGGCCCTGTTCGAGCCGGGTGTAGTAGGCGGTGCTGACTCCGGCGAGCTGGGCCAGTTCCTCGCGGCGCAGCCCGGGGACCCGACGCCGGGTGGTGGTGTCCCGCAGGCCCACGTCCTCGGGCCGCAGCCGGGCACGGCGGGATCGGAGGAACTCGCTGAGTTCGGTGCGCTGGTCCATGTCTGCAGTATGCGGGCGATCCGGTGCGCCGGGGGGCGGGTGAGGGTGATACTGCCGTGCGTACCTTCCGCGGGCGTACGTCCGGCCCGCCTACGTTCCGCCCGCCTACGTTCCGCTCCCCTACGTCCCGGGTTCGTACGAAGACCTCTGGTCTGGTTGGCCCGATCGCGCCGCAGCAGTCTTGAGGGCATGACGAACGAGACGACGAGCACGACGAGCATGACGAGCACCACGAGCACGACGAACACCCGCACCGTCGCCGCCTACGCGGCGCAGCGGCCCGACGCCCTGCTGGCGAAGACCACCGTCACCCGCCGGGCCGTGGGCGAGCACGACATCGTGATCGACATCAAGTACTCCGGGATCTGCCACTCCGACATCCACCAGGTCCGCGAGGACTGGGGCACCGGCATCTTCCCCATGGTGCCGGGCCACGAGATCGCGGGCGTGGTCAGCGAGGTCGGCCCCGGCGTGACCCGCTGGAAGGTCGGCGACCGGGTCGGCGTCGGCTGCTTCGTCGACTCCTGCCGCGAGTGCGACAACTGCCTCGCCGGCCTCCAGCAGTACTGCACCCGCGAGGGCGGCGTCACCTTCACCTACAACAGCATGGGCACGGACGGCCTGCCGACCTACGGCGGCTACTCCTCGGAGCTGGTGGTGGACGAGGCGTACGCGCTGAGCATCCCCGACAACCTGCCGCTGGACGCCGCGGCGCCGCTGCTGTGCGCGGGCGTCACGCTGTACTCGCCGCTCGCCCACTGGGGCGCGGGCCCGGGCAAGAAGGTCGCGATCGTGGGCCTCGGCGGCCTCGGCCACATGGGCGTCAAGCTCGCCCACGCGATGGGCGCCGAGGTCACCGTGCTCAGCCAGTCGCTGCGCAAGCGCGAGGACGGCCTCAAGCTCGGCGCCGACCACTACCGGGCCACCTCCGACCCGGCGACCTTCAGTGAGCTGGCGGGCAGCTTCGACCTGATCGTCAACACCGTCTCGGCCGACCTCGACCTCAGCGCCTACCTGCTCCTGCTGCGCACCGACGGCACCATGGTGCAGGTCGGTGCGCCGGAGAAGCCGGTCTCGGTCAACGCCCACGCGCTGATCACCGGGCGCCGCTCGCTGGCCGGGTCGATGATCGGCGGGCTGCCGGGGACCCAGGAGATGCTGGACTTCTGCGGTGAGCACGGCATCACCGCCGAGATCGAGCTGATCCGGGCCGACCAGATCAACGAGGCCTACCAGCGGGTGCTGGACGGCGACGTCCGGTTCCGCTTCGTGATCGACGCCTCGACCATCTGATCGACGCCTCGCGACGATCCGACGGAGCTCGCACGAGCCCGTCAGCAGGTGCCCCGCGTCCTGGTGCTCTCCCGTCACCAGGCGCGGGGCACCCGCGTTTCAGACGGAGGCCGTCTTGGCCGCCTGCCGCTCCTCGCGGCGGTCCAGCCGCCGCTGCCGGCCACGGCGCAGCGGCTGGTCGGGCAGCCAGCCGAAGGTGAGGCAGGAGCCCACCACCCCGAGCAGCATCCCGATCAGGAAGCCGCCCAGGTTGGAGGTGACCCAGCTGGCCAGCGAGGCCAGCACGGCGAGGATGGAGTAGAACAGCCGCTGCGCCGGGTTGAACAGGATCAGCAGGCCGCACAGCACCATCACCGCCGGCACCAGGTACCCGGCCAGTCCCTGCATCCCGATGTGCAGGACGACGGGCAGCGGGGCCCGCAGGGTGAACAGGATCTCGGCGCCGCCGAGCAGCACCAGCAGCCCGCCCCAGAACGGTCGCCTGCCCCGCCAGTCGCGCCGCTTGACCGGGCGGGTGGCGGGCTCGCCGGCTGTGGGCTCGGCGTCCGCGGCTGTGGCGGCAGCGGGCTCGGCGGCGGCCGTGGCAGCGGTGCCGGGCGTGGCGGCCGTCCCCTCGGCCGCCACCCCCTCGGCCCGTGCCGCGGTGCTCTCGCCGGTGCCGGTCGGCTCCGGTGCGGACTCCGCCATGCTCAGCAGCCCTGGGAGCTGAAGCTCAGCCGCAAATTGGGAAGTTTGAACCCGACGGCGGTGCTCGCGTAGTTGTGCTGCTTGAGGTGCGTCAGCAGGACGGTGTCGGCCTGCTGGCCGAAGACGCCCGGGTTGCCCTTGCCGACCGGTCCGGCCTTGTCGAAGGTGCTGGCGTCGCCGCCGATCTCGATGTTGGTGAACTCCGCGTCGCCGGACAGCAGATCGGAGTCGGTGGTGAGGTTGGTGGCGGAGACGGGGGTGCCGCCGTCGCCCGCGTGGATCACCAGGTTGATGCCGCCGAGGTCGACGCTCTGGCACAGGTTGGTGATCTGGGCGCTCTTGATCGCCGACACGGCGACCAGGACCTGGCCGCCGGTGGAGCCCGCGTTGGGGCTGTCGGGGATCATCGAGTCCAGCGCGCCGAACTGTGCGAAGCCCTGGCCGTCCAGCTTGTCGGCGGTGATGGTGAACGGCATGCCGGAGATGGAGAACTGCGCGGCGAGTACGCCCTGGGCGGTGAGCGCCATCAGGACGCCCCCGGCGGCGATGGCCGGCACGGCCATCAGGACGGTGCGCTTGAGCCGTACCCGGCCTCTTCTCGGGCCGGCCGGCTGTGGGGTCTCGGCCGCCGCGGCGGCGTCCTCGGACATGGCCATGTGTGCTCCCTGTGGGTGGATTGGGTGTGCAGGCACTGGCATGTTGCCCTGGCGCGGACAGCGTTCCGCGGCCCGACCGGATCACCCGCCCCTCGGCAGCGGGGCGGGTCAGGTCGGAGCGCGGTAAGTAACTGGGAAGCTACTGCCGGGTATTGGCCGGGTCAATACGGGTGCACGAAGGATCTTCACCAATCCCGGGCCCGAGCCGCTCGGCGGCTCCCGCCGGGCCGGTCCGCTCGACCGTGCCCGCCACCCCGAGCCGCTCGGCGGCCTCCGCCGGACCGAGGAACGGAGCCAGGCAGAACATACTCAATACCGGTAGCAGTTCCGGTAGTTGATCGGTCCGGCCGGAGTCGATCCGGCGGTAGAGCGCGCTGTAGACGCCGCCCACCACGGCGTCCACCATCTCGTTCACCGTTACGCTGCCCGGCAGTTGGGGCACCTCGGCGAAGAACGCCCGGAACCTGGTGAGGAGTTGATCCCTCTCGCGCCGCCCCTCCGGGCCGACCGCCTCGACCTCGATCACCGCCATGGTGGCGAACGAGGGTGTCCCGGCGAGCAGTTGGAGCATCGCGCCGAGCGCCTGCCGGATCCCCCGGCACCAGTCGGATTCGGCCGCGAAGGCCGCCGCCATCCGCCGGAGCACCACTCCGGTGCCGTACCGGTGCGCGGCCAGGAAGGCGTCCTCCTTGCCGCTGAACAGCTCGTAGAAGACCGGCCTGGTCACACCCGCCGCGCGGCAGATGTCGCTCACCGTCGCGTGCTGGTAGCCGCGTTCGGCGACGGTCCGGACCAGCCCGTCCAGCAGCCGCTCGCGCTGGGTCGCGGCGACCACGCCCGCGGGCTGCCGGCGCGGGCCGGGCTTGATCGAGCGGGCGGGGTCGCGGCCGGTCCGCGCACCCGGCAGCAGGACCACGTCGGCACTCCGGAGGTAGTTCCGATCCATCACCAACTCCTGTGTCCTGTATTGACATTGACGCAACACCGGGTTTACAACACTGACAGGTTTCCAACCGGTGGGCGAGCAGGCCCCCACCGGCCGACCTCCAGGGGCTCCCATGGTCCGGGCGAACCGCCCGGACCACCGGACCACGGCGGGCGCGGGCCCGCGGCGGTGGCAGCCGCCGACGTGCACCCCCACAGCACCGCACGTCCGCACCGACTCTGCGCAGTGCCGCTGTGTCCCGCACCACCGGACGTCCACATCCGTACATCCACATCCGTACGTCCGTGCAGCGCCGTACACCGATACACCCGTACACCGCTGTACGTCCGCACACCGCCGTACCGCACGAGCGGGCCCGTGGCGCCGGGCCCGCCCGCACCGCGGCCCCGCCGGAGAGCCCCCGGTACGCCATGCACCTCCCCCGTCGTGCACACCACCACACCCGCACGCCGGGATTCCCCCACCCGTCCCCCGGACGGAGAGAGGTACCCTCATGCGCATCCGTCGCACCCTCGCCACCGCCGCACTCGCCGCACTCGCCCTCACCGGCGCGGCCGTGGCACCCGCCGAGGCCGCCACCGCCGTACTCACCACCGGCAGTTCGACCGGCCCGGCCGTCGCCGTCGGTGACGTCCTGTCCGCCAACCTGGCCTCCGGCAGCTACGCGACCTTCTACAACAGCGCCACCGGGACGAGCGGCATCAAGTGTGCCGCCTCCTCCTTCTCGGCGACCGTGACCGCCAACCCGGCCGCCCCGGGCAGCGCCGTCGAGCAGCTCAACACCCAGACCTTCGGCTCCTGCACCTCCAACGTCCTCGGTGTCACGGGCGTCAGGAGCATCACCGTCACCAACCTGCCGTTCACCAACACGGTCAGCGACGCCCCCGGCTACCCGGTCAAGCTCACCCCCGGCGCGGCCGGCGCGATGGGCACCACCGTGGTGCTCAGCACCATCCTGGGCAGCATCAGCTGCAACTACCAGAACGCCACCGGGATCAACGGCACCGCCTCGAACACCGGCAGCACCATCGGCTTCTCCGCCCAGCCGTTCACCCTCGTGTCCGGCCCGGGCCTGTGCTTCTCGACGGGCTACTTCAGCGCCACCTACGGCCCGGTCACCGACACCTCCGTCGCCGGCAGCCCGGTCCTCGTCGTCAACTGACGGTCCGCGCCGACTGACGGTCCGCACCGCCCGCCGGTCCGCACCGTCGGCTGACGCGCAGCCCCACCCCAACCACGGCGGCGTACGGCACCGGCACCACGCCGTACGCCGCTGAGCCGTGCCCGGGCACACCGGGGCACCGGGGCACCGGGCGGGACACCGAGACAGCGAAGTGACCGGCCGGTAGGGTGGCGCCGCACACGGACGGCGAACCTTGAACAGGGCGGGCACATGGGCAGCGACGGATCGACGGCACGTGGCACGGGCTTCTTCACCTCGGTCGCGGACGCCGCCGAGCAACTCGCCGCCACCGGCTACCTCGCCTCCCCGGCCGTCGCCACCACCGTCTTCCTCGCCGACCGGCTCGGCAAGCCGCTGCTGGTCGAGGGACCGGCCGGGGTCGGCAAGACCGA
This sequence comes from Kitasatospora sp. NPDC051164, assembly GCF_044455625.1. Taxonomy (NCBI): domain Bacteria; kingdom Bacillati; phylum Actinomycetota; class Actinomycetes; order Kitasatosporales; family Streptomycetaceae; genus Kitasatospora; species Kitasatospora sp. NPDC051164. The sequence goes on from NZ_JBITFB010000010.1 coordinate 81,415, forward strand.
GCTCGCCAAGGCGGTCGCCGCGATCGGCCGGGCCCGGCTCGTCCGGCTGCAGTGCTACGAGGGCATCGACGAGGCCCGCGCGCTCTACGAGTGGAACCACGCCAAGCAGCTGCTGCGGATCACCGCCGGCCGCGACGAGGGCTGGGAGGAGGCCCGCGGCGACATCTTCGGCGAGGAGTTCCTGCTCACCCGCCCGCTGCTCACCGCCATCCGCGGCGAGGAGCCGACGGTGCTGCTGATCGACGAGATGGACAAGGCCGACGTCGAGGTCGAGGCGCTGCTCCTGGAGGTGCTCAGCGACTTCCAGGTCACCGTCCCCGAGCTCGGCACGATCACCGCCACCCGCCGTCCCTTCGTCCTGCTCACCTCCAACGCCACCCGCGAGCTCTCCGAGGCGCTGCGCCGCCGCTGCCTCTTCCTCCACCTCGACTACCCGGACGCCGAGTTGGAGCGCCGGATCGTCCGCCTCAAGGTGCCGGGACTGGACGACACCCTGGCCGAGTCGCTGGTACGGATCGTCGGCGCGCTGCGTGCGATGGAGCTGCGCAAGGCACCGTCCGTCGCCGAGACCATCGACTGGGCCCGCACCCTGCTCGCCCTGGGCGCGGACACCCTCGACGAGACGGCCGTCCGGGACACCCTCGGGGTGATCCTCAAGCACCAGGACGACATCCGGAAGGCCGCCCAGAAGCTCACCCTCGCGTGACCGCCGCACCCCAGGGCGCCGGCCCCGCCGCGCCTCAGGCCACCGACACCGCCGCCCGCCTCACCGGCCTGGTCCGCGCCCTGCGCGGCCACGGCCTGCGGATCGGCCCGGCCGAGACGGTGGACGCCGCCGCCGTCCTCGACGTCCTCGGTTTCACCGACCGCGAGCAGATGCGGGCCGGCCTGGCCGCCGCCCTGCTGCGCTCCGACGGCCAACGGGTGGTCTTCGACGCCACCTTCGACCTGTTCTTCCCCCTCGGCGTCGGCACCCCCGAAGCCGTCCGAGCCGACCCGCCACCGGTCCCCGAGGACCCCGAGCCGCCACGATTCGGCCGCCCCGACCCGCTCCGCGACGACCTGCGCGAACGCCTCGCCGCCGCCCTCGCCGCGGACGACCGCGCCGCCCAGGCCCGGCTCGCCGGCGAGGTCGTGGCAGCCTTCGGCCGGTACGGCGCCGGCGGCGCACCCGGCACGCCCGGCTCCGACGGCTGGTCCGCCCAGCAGGCGCTCGGCCGGCTGGCCCCCGAGACGCTGCTGGCCCGGATCCTCGCCGCCCTGCGCGGCCGCCCCGGCCCGGCGGACGTCTCCGACCTGGTCCTCGCCGACGAGATCCGCCGCCGCATCCGGGACTTCCGCGCCCAGGTCACCACCGAGGCCCGCCGTCGGGTCGCCGAACTGCGCGGCCCCGAACGGATCGCCGAGCGCGCCGTCGCCCCCACCGCCGACCGGATCGACTTCCTGTACGCCGGCCGCGACCAGCTCGCCGAACTGCGCCGCACCGTCCACCCGCTGGCCCGCAAGCTCGCCACCCGCCTGGCCGCCCGCCGCCGCCGCGCCGCCCGCGGCCGCATCGACCTGCGCCGCACCCTGCGCCGCTCGCTCACCACCGGCGGCGTACCGCTGCGCCCCGCCTACCGGCTGCGCCGCCCGGCCCGGCCGGAACTGGTCCTGCTCTGCGACGTCTCCGGCTCGGTGGCGGGTTTCGCCGACTTCACCATGCTGCTGGTCCAGGCGATGAGCGAACAGTTCAGCAAGGTCCGGGTGTTCGCCTTCGTCAACCGCACCGCGGAGGTCACCGACCTGCTCAGGAACGGCGACGACCCGGCCCGCCTGGCCGCCCGGATCCTCGCCGAGGCCAAGGTGATGGGCTACCACGGCAACAGCGACTACGGCTCCGCCCTCGGCGACTTCGCCGACCACCACCTGGACGCCGTCGGCCCCCGCACCTGCGTCCTGGTCCTCGGCGACGCCCGCAACAACCACCGCGACCCCAACCTCGACGCCCTCCGCCGGATCGCCGGCCGGGCCCGACGGGTCTTCTGGCTGAACCCCGAACAGCCGTCCCTCTGGCCGACCGGCGACTCCGCCGCCCACGCCTACGCCGGCGTCGTGGAGATGCACTCCTGCCGCAACGCCCGCCGCCTCGGCGAACTGATCGCCCGCCTCCTGCCGGTCTGACCCCCGCCCGGGCCCGGACGGGGGTGCCGGCGGGAACGGGCGTCAGTCCAGCGACTTCAGGAAGTCCAGCAGCGCCTCGGTGACCTCGGCCGGGCGCTCCTGCTGCGTCCAGTGCCCGGTCTCCGGGAGCCGGACGTGCCGGTGCAGCCGAGGGGTCACGTGCTGCAGCAGGTACGCCACCACTTCACGCGGCACCATCGCGTTCACCAGGTCCTGCTCGCCGGTCACGTACAGCGCGGGCGCCTCGATCCGCCGGCCGGTGAACGCCGCCATCAGCTCGTTGTTCCGGTCGATGTTGCGGTACCAGTTGAGTCCCCCGGTGAAGGCCCGCTCGCCGTGCAGGGCGTAGTCGGCCGCGAAGGCGTCGATGTCCGCCTCGGTGAGCCAGGAGGGCAGCCGCTCCGGCTCCGGGATGGTGTCCAGCAGGCTCCCGCCCTCGGGGGCGACCCACGGCTTCGGTTCCCCGTCCGGGTAGGTGCCGCCGAGGATGCGGCGGAACGAGGCCTTGGGGTCGGCCGCCAGCTCGGCGTCGGCACGGCCGGGTTCCTGGAAGTAGATCTGGTAGAAGCCGTCGCCGAACTTCTCCCGGGAGGCCGCCAGCGGCGTCGGCCCGGACGGCAGCGGCGGCACGCTCAGCCCGGCGACGCCCCGCACCAGGTCCGGGCGCAGCGCCGCGGTGGCCCAGGCGACGGGGGCGCCCCAGTCGTGCCCGACCACCACCGCCTGCTCCGCCCCGAGCGCGCCGATCAGCGCCGTCACGTCGCCGACCAGGTGCAGCAGGCTGTACGCGTCCACGTTCTCGGGCTGCTCGCTGCGGGCGTAGCCGCGCTGGTCGGGCGCCACCACCCGGTAGCCGGCCTCGGCGAGCGGCGCGAACTGGTGCCGCCAGGAGTACCAGCTCTCCGGGAATCCGTGCAGCAGCAGGACCAGCGGCCCCTCCCCCTGCTCGGCGAGGTGCAGCCGCACCCCGTTCACCTCGACCTCGCTGTGCTTGATCGACTCGTACGACACGAAACTCACCATCCGCTAGGAAACGTCCGTCCGCTTCCGAACCTGCCCCGCCGACCGCCGTCGGAACCCCTCCTCGACCCCTCGTCCGCCCCGGACACAAGCAGCCGAGGCCGCCCCGGAATCCGGGACGGCCTCGGCCTCATCTGAAGCGATGGAGTGACTGAGCGTCAGTTCACCGTGTAGCTGTACGGGATCGCCGCGAGCACCGCACCGGTGGTGTTCAGGACGTTGTTGGCGGTGGCCACCCCGGTCGGGCCGGACACCAGGTACAGCACACCCTTGACCGTGCTGCCCTTCGGGCCGGTCGGAGTCAGGGTCACCTGCAGCGAGCCGGTGGCGCCGGGCGCGACGGTCACCGGGCTGGCGGCCTGGGCCGAGGCGTCCACCGAGGCGGCGTACGGGTCACCGGTGCTGGAGGTCAGCGCCGGGTCGAAGGCCTGGGTGTGCGCGGTGGCCGTGATGGTGGAGGTGCCGGTCGGGGCGCCGCCGTTGCCGAACGGGCCGATCTGCTGCACGAAGGTGCTCCAGTTGCCCGGGACGACCGGCTGCTCGGCTGTGCCGTTGTCGGTCACGACCGAGATGGTCGAGCCGTTCTGGGCCTTCTTCAGGTCGCCGAACAGGTCCGGCGAGCCGGTGGTGGCGCTCAGCTCGATCTGCGCCGGCGTCGAGGACGCCGCCACGGCCTTGAGCTGGTCGGTGCCCGGCGGCACCAGGAAGGACGGCACCGTGGAGCTGAGGCTCAGCGGCAGGTTGACGCTCGCCGAGGCGCCCTGCGGCACCAGCGGGACGTCCACCCGGCGGTCCAGGCGGCCGTCGGCGGCGATCTTCTGGGCCGCGACGGTGTTGTTGGTGTAGTTCACCTGGACGGTGACCGGCTTGCCGGCCGCCAGCTTGGTGTGCGCGTCGTTCGGCAGACCGGCCGCGGTGGCCTGGTTCTGGTTGAACGCGACGGTGCCGGTGAAGTCCTGGGCGAGCTGCTGGCCGCTGACCGGGCCGAGCACGTTCAGGACGAACCGCCAGCGGCCGGCGGCCGGGTTGACGGTGGTGGCCGAGACGCCGGCCGAGGTGCCGGTCAGGTTGCCCTGGGCGTCGAACTGGCCGTTGCCCTCGATGTCGATCGGGGTGCCGTTCGGGCTGATCAGCGCGCCCTGCATGAGCAGGTTGGCGTCCTTGCCGACGGTGACGCCGACCCGCAGGTCCTTCTGGCCCTTCGGGACGTCGAAGCCGTAGGTGAAGCTCTGCGTCGGCGAGGCGCTGCGGCCGTTGCCACCGGTGATGGAGCCGGTGAAGGTGCCCTTGCCCTGGTTGACCGGGACGAGGCTGCGCAGCGTGACCGGGACGCTGGTGGTGCTGCCGTTGGAGCTGGAGACGGTGATCGCCTCGCTGGAGTCACCGCTGGTCGCCGGGGTGGTCAGCTGGACCTTGAGGGTCTTGGTCTGACCGGGCTGCAGCTCGGTGGTGCTCGGGCTCACGGCGCCGGCCGGCACCGCGCGCTGGGTGGCGGTGCCCAGCTGGACCGGGCCGGTGAAGCCGGCCTTGCCCGCCGGGGTGTAGAGGATCGCGGTCCACTCGCCGGCCACCGGGTGCGGGACGTCGACCAGGCCGAAGTTCGCCGGGGTGGCGCCGCCCTGCGGACGGGTGTTGGTCTCGAAGCGGCCCGACGGGTCGAGCAGCGTCATGCGGACGACCGGGCCGTTGGTGACCGGGTTGGGCGCACCGTGCCAGGCGATCGAGGCCGCGAGGCGGTCCGCGCCGGCCGGGACGGTGAACTTGACCTGCTTCTGCACCCAGTTCGTACCGTTGGTGGCGTACTTGAAGGTGTCCGTCGAGGACGAGTCCAGCTGGACGGTCTGCTGGTTGCTCGACTGCGGGGCGAAGCCGCGGGTCGCGGCGCTCACCGTCTGGGGCTCGTCACTGGTGTTGGTGACGGACACGTCGGTGCTGTGGGTCGAGCCGGGGGTGCCGGCGATGTCGACCTGGCCGGTGTTGACCACGACGGTGTTGGCGCCGTCGGTGCCGTCCCCGTCGTCGTAGCCGCGGGCGGCCTCGACGGCGGCGCGGACGTTCAGCAGGCCGGCGCCCTGCTCCTCGGCGGGGACGCCGAGGTCGCTGGCGGTGCCGGTGAGGAACTTCTTCACCAGCGCCGGGGTGGGCGAGTCGCCGCCGTGGGTGTCGCGGTAGGCCTGGATGACCAGGGCCGCGGCACCGGTGACGAACGGGGCGGCCTGGCTGGTGCCACCGAAGGGCTGGATCGGCGAGGCCTTGCCGTTGAAGCCCGAGCAGTCGGTGTACTTGGTGAGGTCGGGGGAGCAGAGCGCCCAGTCCGACTCACCCGGCGCGACCAGGTCGACGGTGCGGCCGGCCTGGGTGAAGCCACCCGAGGACAGCGCGGAGATACGGCTGTTGTTCCAGGTCTTGTTGGAGAACTGGGAGGCCGCGTAACCGGTCTGCTGGTAGTTCTGGTTGTCGGTGGAGGCGCCGACCGAGATCACGTACGGATCGGTGGACGGCGTACCGACGGTACCGCTGATGCCGGCGTCACCGGAGGAGACGGCGACGGTGACACCGGCCTTGACGGCCTGCTCGTTGAAGAGCGAGATGGTGTCGTGCGCGCCGCTGTCCGGGGTGACGTTGCCGCCGAAGGACTCGTTGAGCACGTCCACGTGGGCGACCCGCACCGCGTAGTCGATGGACTGCAGGATCGACGAGTTGGACATCAGCTCGCCGCCGGCCTTCAGGGCGACCAGGTCGGCGTCCGGGGCGAGGCCGCGGATGCGGATGTTGCAGCCGGCCGGCAGCGGGTGCGAGGCGTTGACGAACTGCGAGACGTCGTAGGTCTGGCGGCCCTGGGCGATGACCGCCGAGGCGTCACCGAAGGCCTCCGCCGCGCCGGTCGGCGCGTCCCAGCCGTCGCCCGCGAAGTCCTTGTAGTCGACCACAGCGTGCGAGCCGTCGGCCCGGATGAAGTCCGGGTTGTTCGGGTCGAGGCCGTCCGCGATGTAGGCGACCTTGACGCCCTTGCCGGTGGCGAGGTTCTCCACACCGGGCTTGCCGTTGCCGGTGTAGGCCCGGACCGAGTACAGACCCTCGGGCTCCAGCAGGGGCTTGCTGGGGTCGGAGGGGCAGACCGTGTTGGTCGCGTTCTCCTCGGCGCCCTGGCCGTTGCTGCCCGAAACGGCCTGCGGAGCGGCGGCGGCCTTGGGCGCCTTCGCGCCGTCGGCGGCCGCGGAGTCGGCGGCGTCCTTGGTCTGCTTCGCCTTGCCGGCGGCTGCCGGGGCGACCTGGACCTGGGTGTCCGCCACCACGGAGGAGACGGCCGGGTCCGCCTGCAGCTGGGCGCGCAGGGCGGGGCTGACCGTGGCCGAGAAGGCGTTGCCGACCACGAAGCTCTTGATGTTGGTACCGCCGGCCGCCTTGACCTTGTTCAGCAGCGGCGCCTGCGAGGAGGCGGTCTTCTGCTGACGGGCGCCCAGGTGACCGTGGTCGGCCGGGGCGTCCGCTATCTGGTCCTTCAGGATCACGATCACCGGCACCGGGGGCCCGTCCGCGGACGCCGCCTGGGCGTTCTGCGGGTCCGGGGTCGGAGCTGCGTTGGCGCCGGTCCCGAAGCTCAGGACCATGGACGCGGCGGTGACCGTGACGGCAGCTGCTAGCTGGGTTTTCCGCCAGCCGATCATGGACATCCTTTCGTCTGTTTTATGGCTGACGCAATCCAACGCACCTGAACGCGATCACGACAAGGGGGTAAATCCCCATCAGAAAGTAAAGTTGACCATCACTCGGTAAAATTCGCGGGCGGAAATCGGGCCGAATCCACATCTTTCAGCCAATCGGCCTCGCCCGGCACCGGACGCTCCCGCACCCGGGATTCCCGTGGCGAACTCCGGACACTGGCGAAACCTCGCCACCGGGCTGACCACATGTCGACACCGCGACATTCCCTTCCCCGCCGTCCGCTGCCGAAACCAGACCCGGCGCGGCGGGGAGGAGGCGCTCTGCACCAGGGACATCAGGTAGGCCCGGCACCAGCCCATTCAATTGGTCACTTTTACTGTATAAACAGTTTTCTCCGGAGGCGATAATGTGCGCCGCCAGGAGATTCCGGATGACCGTCCGTCATGGCCGCGCTCGCGAGGCGCGCCGTAGGCGAACGACTCGGCCACACCACGATGCCGCTCTACACGTACATGCCGGGAAAGGCCGGACGACTCGACCTGACGTACGACCGCGCACTGGCCCGACTCCCGGCCGATCCACCGCCCACGGACGACCGGCGCGCGGCCGTCACCGCCGACGCCCGCGTCGCCGGCGGCACCCCGGACGGCCACCGGGAGGCCTACGCCACCGGCCTCGACATCCAGCTCGACGGCAGCTCGGCGGGAGTGGGCGGCTCGACGGCCCTTCCGTGAAAAGTCGTCATGCGTAAAGCCTTCCCCAACTCCTGGCCAATCTGGCATGTTTCCTTCAATTCCTGTGCGCTCCCCCTCGCGCACGGGCCGGATCGGAGGACACGTGTCACCCCTGATATCCCGGCGGCTCGGCCGCCCGGCCGCCGCCCTCGCCGTCGCCTCGGCCATGGCGCTCGCCACCCCCACGGCATTCGCGACCGCCGCCCGCACGAGCACCACACCCGCCGTCCCCGGCAGCGCCACGGCAGCCGCCGCCCCGACGGCCGCGCAGGCCCCCACGACCGCCACGGGCACCGCCACCAGCCCCGGCACCGCCGCCGGTTGGGCCGCCGGCACCCGCGCCTACCTGGTGATCAGCGCACCCGCCGACATCGCCGCCGCCAAGAGCGCCGTCGCCGCGAAGGGCGGAACGGTCTTCGCGAGCTACGACACGATCGGCGTCATCGTCGCCCACTCGACCGGCACCGGCTTCGCCGCCGCGCTGCGGACCGTCCCCGGCGTCCAGCAAGTGGGCGCGACCCGCACCTCCGACGTGCCGGCCGACGCCTACAACCCGGCCCTGCCGGCCAACCCCGCCCAGTCGGCCACCACGCTCACCGAGTCCAACCGCTGGGACATGACCCAGATCAAGGCCGACCAGGCCTGGAACGTCACCACCGGCTCCCCCTCCGTCAAGGTCGGCGTGCTCGACACCGGCGTGGACGACCAGCACCAGGACCTCGCACCGAACTTCGACGCCGCCGACTCGGTCTCCTGCGCGTACGGCAAGCCCGACACCCGCACCGGCGCCTGGCGCGACGTGGACACCCACGGCACCCACGTCGCCGGCACCATCGCGGCCGCGAAGAACGGCAAGGGCGTCATCGGCGTCGCGCCGGGCGTGAAAGTCGCCTCGGTCCGGATCGCCGAGCCGACCAGCACCCTGTTCTACGCCGAGAACACCGTCTGCGGCTTCATCTGGGCCGGCGACCACGGCTTCAAGGTGACCAACAACAGCTACTACACCGACCCGTGGCAGTTCAACTGCCCGAACGACCTCGACCAGGCGGCCGTCATCGAGGGCGTCAAGCGCGCCCAGGAGTACGCCGAGGGCAAGGGTTCGCTGCAGGTCGCGGCGGCCGGCAACGCCGACTACGACCTGGCCGCCAAGACCACCGACACCGCGAGCCCGAACGACTCCACTCCGGTCACCCGGACCATCAGCAACGCCTGCCTCGACATCCCCACCGAACTCCCCGGCGTGGTGACCGTCGCTGCCACGGGCAGCGGCAGCGGCAAGGCCTCCTACTCCAACTTCGGCCGGGGTGTCATCGACGTCGCGGCGCCCGGCGGCGACGGCGCGACCGCCGTCTACTCAACCCTGCCCGGCGGCAAGTACGGCACCAAGAGCGGCACATCGATGGCTTCCCCGCACGTCACCGGGGTGGCCGCGCTGATCGCGAGCACCGACCCGTCGCTCACCCCGGCCGACATCCGGGCCCGTCTGGCCACCCAGGCCGACGACCTGGCCTGCCCCGCCGGGGACAGCCGCTGCACCGGCACCACCGCGAACAACGCCTTCTTCGGCGAGGGCCAGGTCGACGCGCTGAAGGCGGTCGGCGGCACGACCCCGCCCACCGGGAAGTACTTCGAGAACCCTGCCGATGTGGCGATCGCCGACAACACCACGGTGGAGAGCCCGATCGCCGTCACCGGTGTCACCGGCAACGCGCCCGCGGCGCTCAAGGTCGGCGTGGACATCAAGCACACCTACCGCGGTGACCTGGTCCTCTCCCTGGTCGCCCCCGACGGCACGGTCTACCTCCTGGAGGACTTCCCGGACAACGACAGCGCCGACAACGTCGCCAAGACCTACACCGTCAACGCCGCCGCGAGCGCGGCGAACGGCACCTGGAAACTCCGGGTGAAGGACGGCGCCTCCGGCGACACCGGCACGATCGACACCTGGAACCTCACCTTCTGACCCACCCTCGGTGCCTCGCCGCCCGCCGCCCGGCTATCCGCGCCGGGCGGCGGGAATCGCCAGCAGGACGCCGAGCACCAGCAGGGTGGCGTACCCGACGGTCTCGTGGCCGTCGGGCACCAGGAAGCGGACGAAGCCGAACAGCCGGAAGCCCCCGATCCAACCGGACAGCAGGCCGGAGGCGCCGCCGAGGATCAGCACGAAACCGAGGTAGCCGAGCAGGGTCTTCATACCCCCGACCCTAGGAATCCGCCACCGCCCGGACATCCGACTTTCGGCGCGACCGGGCACCACCAAAGTCGTGGGCCCGCGGCCACCCGGTCCGGAGCACCGTCCGGAGCTCGGCACGAAGCACCGTCCGAAGCTCGGCACGAAGCACCGTCCGAAGCACCGGACGGAGCAGCAGGCACGGCGGCCCGGCGGCGGCCCGGGTACGTTCGCCGTGTGCAGCCCACGCGCATATCGAAGAAGTCACCGTACGTCACCAGGGCCGCGGCCGGTGCCGCCGCCTCGGCCGCCCTGGTACTCGCCATCGGCGCTCCGGCGGCCCTCGCGGCCTTCGGGCAGGACGCCGCCGGCGCCGCCGGTGTCGTCGGCGGGCAGCGGCTCGGCAGCCCGGACGTCCAGGTCGCGCCGCTCGCCGGGGCGCCCGCGCTGCCGTCCGCGCTGTCCGGCCGGTCCTGGCTGGTCGCGGACGCCGGGACCGGCGAGGTGCTCGCCGCCCGCAACGCCCATCTGCCGCTGCCCCCGGCCAGCACGCTCAAGATGCTGTTCGCGGACACCGTGATGCCCAAGTTCGACCGCTCGCTGGAGCACCTGGTCACCCCGGCCGAGCTGGCCAACCTCGGTGCCGGCAGCAGCCTGGTCGGTGTCAAGGAGAACCTGCCGTACCGGGTCGAGGACCTCTGGCGGGGCGTCTTCCTCAGCTCCGGCAACGACGCCGTCCACGTCCTCGCGCACATGAACGGCGGGCTCCAGCAGACCGTCGCCGAGATGCAGGCCCGCGCCGGGTCACTGCAGGCGAAGGACACCAAGGTGGTCTCCCCCGACGGCTACGACATGGACGGCCAGGTCACCTCCGCCTACGACCTCACCCTCTTCGCCCGCGCCGGGCTGCGCAACGCCGACTTCCGCTCCTACTGCGCCACCCGCACCGCGCACTTCCCCGGCGGGCTGGACAAGGTCACCGGCCAGCGCACCAGCTTCGACATCGCCAACACCGACCGGCTGCTCGGCAAGTACCCGGGCCTGATCGGCGTCAAGAACGGCTACACCACCAACGCGGGCGCCACCTTCACCGGCGCCGCCGAACGGGGCGGCCGGACCCTGCTGGTGACGGTGATGCACCCCGAGGCACAGGGCAAGGTCTACGACGAGGCCGCCAGCCTGCTCGACTGGGGCTTCGCGGCGGCCGGCAAGGTCCAGCCGGTCGGGCAGCTGGTCGAGGACACCGGCGCCCCGGCCTCCTCCCCCGCGGCCTCCGCCTCCCCCGGGGTCCCGGAGGCCGCGGCCGGCTCCCAGCTGCCGCCGTGGTCCCGGGCACCCGTCCTCAGCGGCGACGGCCCCGGCATGGCCCCCGCCGTCTGGACGGCCGCCGTCCTCGGCACCACCCTCGCCGTCTGGGCCACCGCCCGTACCGCCGCCCGCCGACGCACCGCGCCCGCCCACGCCCCGGCCACCGCCCGCGCCTCCTCCGCTGCCGCCACCACCCCTGCCTCCGCTGTCCCGGTGCACCGCGGCGGCGCGACCGCCGTGGGCGGCGCCACCGGCATCGGAGGCCACGGCCGGCGCCGGCTGACCCGCCGCGCCCGCGCCATGCTGCGCACCGCCCGCACCACTCGCACCCGCCGGACGCGCTGAGCCCGCCGACCTGCGGCCCGGTCCGCGGCCGGTCCCCTCTAGACTTCCGGCCATGACCACCCCCGACCCCTCCGCCGCGGACCGGCTCGCCCGGATCGTCCAGCTCTCCGCCGGGAGCTACCTGCTCGTCACCACGTACAAGAAGGACGGCACCACCGTGCCGACCCCGGTGTGGGTGGTCCGTGACGGGGAGGCGCTCGGCATCTGGACCGTCGCGGACTCCTGGAAGGTCAAGCGGATCCGCAACCGCGCCGACGTGCTGGTCGGCCCGTGCGACGTCAAGGGCCGGCCGACCGGTGCGCCGTACCCGGCGACCGCCGAGATCCTCGGCCCCGAGCGCACCGCCGCCTACCGCACGCTGCTGCGCCAGAAGTACGGCCTGCTCGGCGTGCTCACCCTGCTCGGGAGCCGGCTGCGGCGCGGCGAGCGCGGCACCGTCGGCATCCGGATCACGCTGGCGGACTGACGACGGGTACGGGTACGGGCCCGTCGGCACGCCACCGGGCCTGCCGGGCCTGCCGGGCCTGCCGGGGGTGTCGCCGGTTCGGCCGGGGGCGGTCCGGGGTGGCAGGCTTGGCGGCCATGGGAGAGAACGAGGGCGCGCCGACCCTGCTGGTGGTGGACGGCGCGAACGTGGTCGGGTCGGTGCCCGACGGCTGGTGGCGGGACCGACGGGGCGCCGCCGAACGGCTGCGGGACACGCTGGTCGCCGTCGCCGGACGGGGGCTGCCGGACCGCCCGGGCCCGCTGGAGGTGGTCCTGGTCGTGGAGGGCGCGGCCCGGGGCCTCGCCGGGCTGCCGGAGGTTCGGGTGGTGGAGGCGAGCGGCAGCGGGGACGACCGGATCGTCGAGCTGGTCCGGGCGGCCCGCGCCGACCACCCCGAGCGGGACTGCCTGGTGGTCACCGCCGACCGCGAACTGCGCGCCCGTGTCGGCGCGTTGGGTGCCACGGTGACCGGGCCGCGCAGTGTGCGGCCCTGAGGTTCGGCCCTGATCACTCCCAGGGCCAGGCGGCGGCTTGGCCGCGTTCGAGCAGCGGGATGAGTGTGAAGGACGCGTCGCTGAGGCCGCCGAAGGTGTAGCGCCGCGGGCCCGGGGCGGTGTGGCCGGTGGCGTAGCCGGCCAGGTTCCAGGTGTAGACCGGGACGTCCTCGGGGACGGGTTCGAAGACGTCGTACGGCGCCCAGTGGGTCTGCTCGTCGGTCACCACGACCACCCGGTCGTGGTCCCGGTAGTGCGTGCGGACCGCGGCGGCCGTGGAGGTACCGCCCAGGTTGCGGAAGCGCCGCAGGGTCTGCAGCACCGACGGCTCCGGTTCGACCACCCGGCTGCCGCTGCCGAACTGGACGAGGTCGGCCTGTTCGGCCCGCAGGGCGAGCGCGGTGCCGAAGATGGCGGCCGTGTCCGCCCGGTTGAGCTGGGTCCGCGCCGAGGGCAGGTCGAACATCGAGCCTGAGCGGTCCACCAGCACCAGTGTGCGGCCCGGCAACGCGGGCACCCTGGCCAGCGAGTGGCCGAGGGCGGTCTCCAGGGCGCCGGCCCAGCGCGGCGAGCGCGTGGCGCGGTGGGCGGCCAGGAAGCGGAACGGGAACTGCCGGGACCGCCGCACCTCCTCCGGGTCGGCGACCCGGCGGGCCACCTCCGCCGCCACCTCGTCGCCCACGCCCGCCTCGTCGAAGTTGCGCAGGTTGCGGACCAGCGCCATCGGCCCCATCGAGGGGATGACGGCCTCCCAGACGGCGGCGTCCAGCGGGCCCCGCAGCCAGCCGGCCAGGGCCTCCCAGGTCATTCCGGCCTCGGCGAGGCGGTCCGCGCCGCCGGGGTCGGTGACCCGTGCGCGGCGGTCGGCCTGCGGAACACCGAGCAGGGCGTGGTGGGCGCTCAGCAGGCCCTCGTCGGCGGGCGGCAGGGCGCGCTCCGGGTGGTGACGGCGGTCCAGGGCGTAGCGGAACAGCGCGCCCTGCCAGGGCTTGGCCGGGTCGGGCGCGGGGTGGGTGAGCTCCAGGACGTCGCCGAAGCGGTAGCGGTGCGAGGGAGTGTCGTACTTCAGCAGGGCGCGGCCGGTGTAGAGGCGGCGGACGGCGTCGCCGATGCCGCGGCGCAGCGGCTGGGGCAGCCGGCGGCCGTACCGGGCGGTCCAGTGGGCCAGCAACTCCCCCGGCTCGTCGGGCCGTTGCAGCACGGCGTCGACGGCCTGCCGGGAGTACCCGGCGGCGCCGGCGGCGCTCCGCGCGTGGACGAACTCGGCCGCCCCGACCAGTGCGGCGGTCCGGATCCGGGCCTCGGCGCGCAGCCAGCGCAGCAGGCCGAGGGTCCACAGCGGGTCGCTGACGGCCTGCTCGCGGATCAGGCGGAGGTAGCGTTCGTCGCGCTCGACGGCCGCTTCGTAGAAGCTCTCCTGCCCGAACAGGTGGGAGACGGCGAGGAGGAACAGCTCCGACTTCGGCTCCCGGACGTACCCGGTGCCGCCCTGGTGGTTGATGACCGCCCCGCCCGGGCCGAGCGTCCCACTGGGGGCGGCCTTCCTGCGCGAGATCACCGGAGGCGGTGCACACCGCAGGTGCCGGACCTCCGGGATCGGCCACTGGCCGTCGGTGGCGAGTGGGGAGGACACCCCGCGCCTGGTGAGTCCCGGTAGTTCTCGCTGGATCTCGGCCCTGGTGGCGGCCTTGGTCCGTTGGCGGCTGAACCGGGTCATGCAGAAGTCCCCCTGGTGGGTGGTCAGGCTGAGGCGCGGAGGGGTGGAGAGAGGCGGGGATGGCGGGGCTGAGGTGCGGGGCCGAGGTGTGCGGGCGCACGCCGGGACGGCGCCTCCCGGGATCAGAAGTGGCACCGGTGGCACTTGTTTTTGTCAGGAAGTAACCGGGGCCGGGCGCATCGGGAGGCGCCGTCCCGGACGCTACCGGGTCGGGCCCCGGTCCGTCATCCGAATTGTTCGGCTGGTTCGCGCGGGGACTTCGCCGGGGGATTCGCCAGGGGATTTCGGAGCGTACGGGAACCGATCCGGGGGTCCGTCCGACTGCTGTGGGGTGAGTGCGAAATCGCCGGGTGTCCGGCCGTTGAGTGTGCTGGCGGGGTTCGCCCTGCTGCTGGTGGTGGTGTTCGTGGTGGCCTACGGGGTGGGCCGGCAGGTGGGGCCGGTGGCGCCCGGGCTGCGGCCGGGCAGCGGGGGCGGGGCGTCGCCGGGGATGGACGGGCACGGCATGGGCGGGATGCGATGAGCGCCGTCGCGGGGACCGACGCCGACGCCCTGGTGTCCACCGATCTGGCGGTGGGCGGGATGACCTGCGCGGCGTGCGTGGGCCGGGTGGAGAAGCGGCTGGGCCGGATCGACGGGGTGACGGCCGGGGTGAACCTGGCGACCGGGCGGGCCCGGGTCCTGCACCCGGCCGACGTGTCGGCCGCCGACCTCGTGGCGGCCGTCGAACGGGCGGGCTACACCGCCGCGTTGGCGCCGGCCGGGGTCCCGGTCGGGGCGGCGGCGGAGGAGCCGGACGAGCGGTGGCGGCTGCTGGTGACGGCGCTGCTCGCCGTCCCGGTACTGGTCCTGTCCATGGCGCCCGGGCTGCAGTTCACCGCCTGGCAGTGGGTGTGCTTCGCGCTGGCCGTCCCGGTGGTGACCTGGGGCTCGGCCGCGTTCCACCGCCGGGCCTGGCAGGGGCTGCGGCACGCGGCGGCGACCATGGACACCCTGGTCAGCCTGGGTGTGGTGGCCTCCTTCGGCTGGTCGGCGTACGCACTGGTGTTCGGCGGGGCCGGGGATCCGGGCATGCGGATGCCGTTCTCGCTGACCGCCGACAGCGGCGGCACCGCGCACGTGTACCTGGAGGCGGCGGTCGGGGTGCCGCTGTTCGTACTGGCCGGGCGTCTGCTGGAGGGCCGGGTGCGCCGACGCAGCGGTTCCGCGCTGCGGGCGCTGGCCGAGCTGGGCGCCAAGCAGGTGTGCCTGCGGCAGGCGGACGGCGAGGAGCGTCTGGTACCGATCGAACTGCTGCTGCCCGGGCAGGAGTTCGTGGTGCGCCCGGGCGAGCGGGTGGCCACCGACGGGGTGGTGGTCGAGGGCGGTTCGGCGCTCGACCTGAGTCTGCTGACCGGGGAGAGCGTGCCGGTCGAGGTCGGCCCCGGGGACCGGGTGGCGGGCGCGACGGTGAACGTCGGCGGCGCGCTGGTGGTCCGGGCCACGGCCGTCGGCGCGGACACCCAGCTGGCCCGGATCACCGCCCTGGTGGCGGACGCCCAGGCCGGGAAGGCGCGGGCGCAGCGGCTGGCGGACGCGGTGGCCGGGGTGTTCGTGCCCTGTGTGCTGACGGTCGCGGCCTCCGTGCTGGGCTTCTGGTTGGGCGCGGGCGCGGCCCCACAGGCCGCGGTGACGGCGGCCGTCGCGGTGCTGGTGGTGGCCTGCCCGTGCGCGCTCGGGCTGGCCACGCCGACGGCGCTGCTGGCGGCGACCGGGCGGGGCGCGGAGCTGGGTGTGCTGGTGCGCGGCCCGGAGGTGCTGGAGAGCCTGCGCCGGGTGGACACCGTGGTGATGGACAAGACCGGGACGCTCACCACCGGCCGGATGGAACTGACCGCGGTGACCACGGCCGAAGGAGCTGCGGCCGAGGGCACTGGGGCCGACAGCGCCGCGGCCGACAGTGCGGCGGCCCACGGCGGTCCGGCCCACGGCGCCGGCGAGGAGGAGGTGCTGCGGCTGGCCGGCGCGGTCGAGCACCGCTCCGAGCACCCGATCGGCCGGGCCGTCGCGGCGGCGGCCCGGGAACGCTGCGGCGACCTGCCCGCCGTGGACGGCTTCGCGGCCGCCACCGGCCTCGGGGTGTCCGGGACGGTCGAGGGCCGGGCCGTCCGAGTGGTCCGCCCGGACGGCATCGCGCTGCCCCCGGCCCTGGCCGAGGCGGTGACCCAGGCCGGGAACGCGGGCCGCACCGCCGTCCTGGTCGAGCTGGACGGGTGCCCGGCGGCCGTCCTGACGGTCGGCGACACGCTGCGCTCGGGCAGCTGGCGGGCGCTGCACCGGCTGCGCGGGATGGGCCTGGAGACCGTCCTGCTGACCGGGGACGGCCCCGGCGCCGCCCGGGCGGTGGCGCAGGAGCTGGGCATCGAGCGGGTGCACGCCTCGGCCTCGCCCGAGCACAAGGCCGAGGTGGTGGCCGAACTGCGCGCCGCCGGACGGACCGTGGCCGTGGTCGGCGACGGCGTCAACGACGCGGTCGCGCTGGCCTCGGCCGACCTCGGGGTGGCACTGGCCTCGGGCAGTGACGCCGCGATCGGCGCGGCCGGACTGACCCTGGTCCGCGGCGACATCGAGGCGGTGGTGGACGCCGTACGGCTGGCCCGGCAGACCCTCGCGACGATCCGGGCCAACCTGCTGTGGGCTTTCGGCTACAACCTGGTGCTGATCCCGCTGGCCGCGGTCGGGCTGCTCAACCCGATGCTGGCGGCGGTCGCGATGTCGCTCAGCTCGTTGCTCGTGGTGGGCAACAGCCTGCGGCTGCGCACCTGGGAGCCGGGGCGGGGCGGTTCGGCGCGCGGGACGGGCCTCGACCGCCGGAAGGGGGCCCGGCGATGAGCGCACGGGAAGGAAGCCCGGCGACGACCGCGCGGAAACGGGTCTCGGCGATGGGTGCGCTGGAGCGGCTGAAGGTCGTCGGCCCGCCGGTCGGCGCGGCGGCGCTGGCGCTGGTCCTGCTCACCGGGTGGACGGCGGTGGGCGGGGCCGGCCGGACCCGCCCGGTGGAGGCCGGGCCGGGCTGGGTGCTGCTGCCGACGGCGGGCGCGGCCACGGCCACGTCGGCCTTCTTCACGATCCGCAACCCGGGTGACGTGCCGGACGAACTGACCGGCACCAGCTGGGAGTTCGGCGGGAGGATCACCCTGAAGCGGCACCTCCACCAGGGCGCGGCGGGCCGCTGGGAACCGGCCACGGCCCTGCCCGTACCGGGCGGCGGCGAGCTGGCGATGTCCCCGGAGGACGCGGACCTGATGATCGCCGACCCGCCGCCGCTACGGGCCGGCCAGTGGGTGGAGTTCACCCTCGTCTTCCGCCACAGCCCCGAACTACGGCTCAGGGCCCAGGTACTGGCACCGGCTGACCGGCCGCGCAACTAACCGACGGGCTCCATGCGCCGGCCCCCGGCGGGCGACAGCCGTTCGGCTCTGTCTCCCGCCGGGGGCCGGGAGCCCCGCCGTGGTCGCCTCACTCGTGCGGGACGACCGCCACCGGCGCCTCCGCGTGATGCAGCACCGCGTGCGCGACCCGGCCGAGCCGGGGGCCGAACTCGGCCGGGCGGTGGCGTCGGCCGACGACGACCAGCGCGGCCCCGGCCGAGGCCTCGACCAGCGCGCGGGCCGCGCCCAGCCGGACGTCCTCGACCACCGCGACGTCCGGGTACTGCTCGCGCAGCCCGGCCAGGGCCAGCGAAAGCAGCTTCGCCTCCAGCGCCTCCAACTGGGCGACCTCACCCTCCGGGACAGCCCCGCCCGCGTAGCCGAACAGCGGCGGCAGGTCCCAGCCGTGCACCGCCCGGACCCGGGCACCGCGCAGGGCGGCCTCGCGGAAGGCGAAGGCCGACACCTCCTCCGCCGGGCTGTGCCCGTCGACGCCGACCACCACCTCCTCCGCCGCCGCCTCCGCACCCTCCTGGGCGTCGCGCACCACGACCACCGGCACCGGGCTGCGCCCGGCCGCCGACCTGCTGACCGAACCGAGCAGCAGCCCGGTGAAGCCACCGAGGCCGCGCGAACCGAGCACCAGCAGGTCGGCGTCCGCGGCGGCGGCCACCAGGCCGTCGACCGGCGCGTCCAACACCGCGTCGGTCTCCACGGCCAGCTCCGGGTGGCGCCCGCGGATCTCCTCGGCCGCCTCGGCCAGGGTCCGCTGGACGGCGTCGGGCAGGTCGTCGGGCTCGGCGTAGGAGGACACCCCGTCGGTCAGCCACGGCCACGCGTACACCAGCCGCAGCGAAGAGCCCCGGCGCACCGCCTCCGCCGCGGCCCAGTGCACGGCGGCCGTGCTCTGCTGCGAACCGTCGACTCCGGCCAGCACGGTCGACGTCGACTCGCTCCGCTCGCTCATGAACGTTCCTCCAGGTGTCGTCAGTCGGCGGTTCGGCACGGGACACGGCGCGCGCTGACGCCCCGTCCGCCTCCCCATCCTGGCAGCGGCGCCCGGCCCCACGACAGAGGCCGCAGGGCCCTCGGCCACGGGACGAAAGGCCCGCCCGACGGAGCCTACGACCGACCCCGCCGTGCACCCCGCCGACACCCGGGCACTACCGTGAACGGGACATTCCCGCTGGTCGGACGGCGCCCGCGCCGGGCCGGAGCAGAGGCCGGGGCAGGGGTGGTGGGCCGGCGGCCTCGGTGGGCTTCCCGTCGAACCACCCGGCGATGCACACCTTCCTGGGGGGGTGCCGGTGCGGGTGCACGGCGAGGTGTTCGGCAACCTCTACCTGACCGACAAGCGCGGCGGGCTGGACTTCGCCGAGGACGACGAGGCGGTGATCGCCACCCTGGCGGTCGCGGCCGGGGTGGCGATCGACAACGCCCGGCTGTACGAGGAGACGCAGCAGCGCCAGCGCTGGCTGCGGGCGAGCACCGAGATCACCCGCAGCCTGCTGTCGGGCGCGCCGCGCCTGGAGGTGGTCGAGCTGATCGCCCGGCGGGCCCGGGAGATCTCCGGCGCCGAGCCGGCTGACGTGTCGGTGGCGCTGGCCGGCCCGCGGGAGCGGGCCGAGGAGCTGACCGTGGAGGTCGCGCTGGGCGGCACCCCGTCGGCGCGGCTGGGGGTGACGGTGCCGGTGGACGGCACGCTGTCCGGCGCCGCGTACGTCTCCGGTTCGCCGGTCGCCAGTGACGAGCCGGCCTGCGACGCGCGCTTCCCGGCCGGCCCGGCGGGCCGCTTCAACGGGCTGGGTGCGGCGGTGGCGGTGCCGCTGGGCACCGGCGCCGGGTACGGGCGGGGCGTGCTGCTGCCGGCCCGGGCGCAGGGGCAGCCGGCTTTCGGGCCGGAGGAGACCGGCCCGCTGCCGGGCTTCGCGGACCAGGCCGCGCTCGCTCTGGAGTTGGCCGAACGGCGGCGCGACGCCGAGCAGTTGAACCTGCTGGAGGACCGTGACCGGATCGCCCGGGACCTGCACGACCTGGCGATCCAGCGGCTGTTCGCGACCGGGATGACGCTGCAGAGCGCGGGCCGGCTGATCGAGAGTCCGGCGGCCGCGGACCGGGTCGCCCGGGCGGTGGCGGACCTGGACGAGGCCACCAAGATCATCCACTCGACCCTCTTCGGCCTGCGCGCCCACAGCGAGCCCGACCACGGCCTGCGCGCCCGGGCTACCCGGGTGGTCACCGATGCGCAGGGACCGCTCGGCTTCGCACCCCGACTGAGCATGGAGGGCCTGCTGGACACCGACGTGCCGCAGGAACTGGCCGAGCACGTGGTGGCCGTCCTGGCCGAGGCACTCAGGAACGCCGCCCGGCATGCCCGCGCCTCCCGGGTCGAGGTGACATTGCGCGCCCTCGCCGGGCGGGTGGTGCGGACCGTCACGGACGACGGCGTGGGCGTGCCCGAGGGCGGACGGCGCAGTGTCCTGCGCAACCTCGCCGAGCGAGCCGCCCGGGTCGGCGGGTCCTTCACCGTCGGCCCGGGCGAGGACGGCGGAGCCCGGCTGGCGTGGGAGGCCCCGATCGGGCCGTGAGGCCCCCGTGGGAGGAGGTGAGCATCAGGCAGGCGAGGTCGGGCAACCGGGAGCGCAGCTCGCGGCAGACCGAGACGCCGTCCCCGTCGCCCAGGCGGACGTCCAGCACGGCGACGTCGGGCCGCAGCGCCGGCACCCGGACCAGCGCCTGCTCGGCGGTCGCCGCCTCGCCGACCACCTCCAGGTCCGGCTCACCGTCCAGCAGGTCGTGCACGCCTCGGCGCACCACCTCGTGGTCGTCCAGCAGGAACACCCGTACGGGTGCCGGGGCCCCGGCGCCCTCGGCCTTGGTCGCCATCGCGCGGCTCCACCTTCGTCACCCCCGCCCACTCCCAGCGGGGCCCAGGGCATCATCGCCCACCGCGCGGCCGGGTCCCAGGGCCGAAGGGCCCCATTGCGTCGGGCTCGGCGGCTCTGCCACCACCTACCCACCCGCCTACCCAACACCCGCCCCGGCCCCGGGCCCCGACCGGGACCTCCCGACCGAGAGCTCCCGACCGAGAGCTCCCGGCCACACCCCTATCCGCTCGGGCTGCGCTCGCCCGGCTGCGGAGGCCCGGTCGAGAACCACCGGAACGCCGCCGTCCCGACGTCCCCGGACACCCGGCCGACGAACGCCCCCACACCACCCGCGCCCCGGGTCCCGCCGCCGCCCCGCACCCCGCCCGGCCTGCCGGAACGCCATCCGCACACCCCTACGGAACCACCCACCGATCCCATCCTCGGGCGCCCGAGCTGTGAGGGCGGAGTGCGCGAACCCGCCCGATTCCGTGCCCTTCAGTGCCGATCGACCGTCAAGTAGCCTGCGCGCACCGACGAACCGCCATCGCCGCTTTCGACGGACCGCCATCGCACCGCCCTCGAAGCGCCTTCGCACCGCCATCGCACCGCCCTCGAAGCGCCTTCGCACCGCCGAATGGCCACGCCCCGCCCTCGCCCCGGAGGTACGCCGATGCCCCTGGCCCAGACCGCCACCCCCGCCCGGCTGCGCTTCTCCGTCCTCGGCCCACTCGCCGGCGAGGCCGGCGGCCGCCCGCTGGCCCTCGGGCCGCTGAAGCAGCGGCTGGTGCTGGCCGTGCTGCTGAGCCGCGCCAACACGGCCGTGCAGGTCGACCTGCTCACCGACGCGGTCTGGCCCGAGGAGCCGCCGCGCACTGCCCGGAAGAACCTCCAGGTCTACATCTGCACCCTGCGCACACTGCTCGGCCGTGAGGACGGTCCCGACCGGCTGGTCCACTCGGCCGGCGGCTACCTGCTGCGGGCGGCCGAGCCCGAGCTCGACCTCCTGCGGTTCCGCGCCCTGGCCCGGGCCGGCCGGGCGGCCGCCGACGGCGGTGCGCTGGCGCCGGCCGCCCGGCTGCTGCGCCAGGCCCTCGACCTGTGGCAGGGCGCGCCGCTCGCCGACCTGCGGTCCTCGCCCGCCGTCGAGGCGGAGGCCCGGCGGCTGGAGGCCCGCTGCCTGGGTGTTCACGAGGACTGGGCGGAAACGGAGTTGGAGCTGGGCAACGCCGCCGCCGTCGCCGAGGAGCTGGCCGAGCTCGCCGAGCGCCACCCGCTGCGCGAGCGCCTCCAGGCGGCCCGGATGAACGCGCTGCACCTCTCCGGCCGACAGGCCGAGGCGCTCGCCGTGTACGACACCCACCGTCAGCTGCTCGCCCGCGAGTTGGGCCTGGAGCCGAGCCCCGCCCTGACCGCTCGCTACCGGGAGCTGCTCGCCCGTGGCCGGAGCGGGCCCGCTGCGGCCCGCCCGGAGCGCGGCGCCGCCCCGCACGGCGTCCTGCTGCCCGCCGACACCGCCGACTTCACCGGGAGGAGCGTCGAACTGCGGCAGTTGATCGCCGAGTTGGGCGAGGGCGGCGGACGCGTCACGGTGCTCTCCGGGCCGGCCGGCAGCGGCAAGACCGCGCTCGCCGTGCACGCCGGCCATCTGCTCGCCGACCGTTTCCCGGACGGCCGGCTGCTCGTCCGGCTGCGCACCGGCGACGGCGCCCCGCGCCCGCTGCCCGAGGTGCTCGCCGAACTCGCCACCCTGACGGCCCTCTCCACCCTCTCCACCCGATCCGGCGCCGCCCCCGTGGATCCCGCCCCGGCCGACCCCGGCCAGGCCGCCGCCCTGTGGCGCGCCTCGCTCGCCGGACGCCGGATGCTGCTGATCCTGGACGACGCCCCGGGCGAGTCCGTGGTCCGTGAGCTGCTGCCGGGCCACGGCCCGAGCGCCGTCCTGGTCACCTCCCGCAGCCAGCTCGCCGGCCTGGCCTCGGTGCACCGGATCACCGTCCCGCCGCTGGCCCCCGCCGAGGCCTTGGAGCTGCTCGGCCGCATCGTCGGCACCGGCCGGATCGGCACCGACCGTGCGGCGGCCGCCCGGATCGTGGACGCCTGCGGGCTGCTGCCGCTCGCCGTCCGGGTGGCGGGCACCCGGCTGGCCGTGCTGCGCCACCTCCCGCCGGCCGAGTACGCGGCGCGGCTGGAGGATCCGGCGGGCGCCCTGGACGAGCTGGTCGCCGGGGACGTCACCGTCCGCGCCCGCCTCGACTCCGGCTGGCGTGACCTCACCGACCAGGGCCGGCTCGCCCTCGCCCGGCTCGCCGCCCTGCCGCTGTCCCTGCTCTTCACCCTCCCGGAGGCCGCCGCCGCCCTCGGCCGCCCCGAGCGGCTGGCCCTGCGCACCCTGGAGTCGCTCACCGACACCGGGGCGGTCACTTCCCCCGTCGGCGAGGTCACCGCCCACGCCGCCCTCTACGCGCTCCCCCGGCTCACCCACCTGCACGCCCGCGAGCGCGCGGCCGCACCCCTGGACAACACATCCTGACGCACCGTCAGCATCCTGATCACCCCAGCGTCAGCAGGTCCAGCATGTCCCCGCGCTCCTCCTCCAGCCCCCACAACCCCAGCAGCACGCCCGCCGCCCCCGTGTGCAGGTCCGCCGAGAAGCGCCGCAGCCGCATCCCCGGCACCAGCAGCCCCTCGGGCCGTGCCACCAGGTGCCACTGCAGCCGCGCCACCTGCCCGGCCACGGCCTCCGGTGTCCCGCCCAGCCGGTCCAGCGCCAGCGTCAGCCCGGCCCGCCCCCGGAACAGCCCGGGCTCCCGGATGAACCCGGGCGCGCAGACCTTCCGGACGTCCGCCAGGAACGCCTCCCCGCCGGGCAGTTCGGCCGCCTCCAGGTACTCCCGCAGCACCAGGGCGATCCCGCTGCTCCCCCGGTCCAGGTACGCCAGCCGCCGTCCGGCCTCCAGCACCTGCAGCGACCCGTCCGGCACCCGGACGCACTGCGCTGTCGCCCGTTCCAGCGCGAGGCGCGCCGAGTCCAGCAGCCACGGCTCACCGGTGCGGCGGTACAACCGCAGCTGCAGCAGCGCGATGCCCGCCAGCCCGTACAGCAGCCCGGCCGCCGGGGGCGCGTCCAGCCCGTCCACCGTCTCGCCCCGGACCACCGCCGCCAGCTCGCAGGCGTCGGCCAGCGCGTCCGCCGCCTCCCGCCGGCTGTCCAGTGCCTCCGCCAGCCGTAGCCGGGCGAGCGCGGCACCGGCCCGGCCGCCGAACAGGCCGGCCTGGCGCGCCGGACGGGCCGTGCGCGCCCGGGCGACCAGTTCCTGCGCCGCCTCCGGCCGCCCCACCCGGGCCAGCACGACCGCGACGCCGAGCGGGCCGTCGTACAGCCCGGCCGTGCCCGGCCGGGCTCCGCGTCGGCGCAGCGCGGCGACCAGCCAGTCCGCGTACTCCTGCGGCCAGTCGGCGCCCGCGCGGTGCAGCGCGTACAGCACCCCGGCGGCGCCGTGGGCGACGCCCGTACCGCCGTCGGCGAACCCGGCCACGTCCCCGGGGAAGAGCCGGTCCGGCCGGTCCGGGGTGGCTCCCGCGTGGATGCCCGCGATCAGCTCACGCCGCGCCGGGGTCCAGGAGGGGCCGTCCAGCAGCTCGCGGCCCCGCCGCTCGCTCGCCGATTCCGTGCACGCCGTCAACGCCGTCCGCGCCCCTGCCGCTGCCCCTGTTCCTGTTCCTGTTCCTGGCCGCACCGGCCCCTCCTCCGGCCCGAGTCCGAACCACTCCCGCGCCCGCCGTTCCAGCGCCGCGAGCTTCCCCGGGTCGCGGTCGGCCAGCTCCAGCACCGGCATCAGCAGCATCAGCCAGGTCGCCCACAGCATGAACCGGTCCGCCTCGGCGCCGTCGAGGCCCGGCGGGATCCGCAGCCCGGCCGCGCCGGCCGTCGGCACCCGCCGGTCGTCCAGCTCCGCCGCGTACTCGAAGTCCACCAGCACCACCGAACCGTCCGGCCGGAGCATCACATTGGCCGGGTGCAGGTCCCCGAACCGCACGCCTCGCCCGTGCAGCGCGCCGAGCGCCCTCTCCAGCGCGGCGACCACCCCGCCGACCCACTGCGCGTACTCGGCGCGCTGCTCGGCCGTGCAGTTCTGGTGCACCAGCGGGTAGCGCCGGATCGCCTCGGTGAACAGCTGGACGCCCTCGATGTGCTCCTGCACCAGGAAGGTGTGCTCCCACACCGTCCGCACCTCGTGCAGCCGTGGCACGCAGTCCAGCCCGGCCAGCCGTTCCAGCGCCCACTGTTCGCGCCGCAGCCGGGTCGGCGCGTCCGCGCCGGCGGTGTCCAGTCCGGCGTACGGGCGGGCCTCGCGCAGCACCACCCGCTCCCCGGTGCCCGGGCGCTCGGCCAGGTAGATCCCGCCGGCGCCGGAGAACTGCAGCACCTCGAGGATCCGGTACGGCAGGTCCCCGGCGGCCGCGTCCCGCGCGGCCAGGTGCGGGCGCAGCAGCTCGGGCGGCTCGACCCACTCCGGGAGCCGGAACACCGGCTCCCGCGAGTCCGGCACCAGTTCCCCGGCGGGGTCGCGCAGCGCGGGCACCGGCCGGCCGGTCTCGTCCTGGCACCACAGTTCGACGAACGCGCCGTAGCGCGCGTACACCGGGGCGGTGCCGATCCGCAGGTCGGTCAGCACGTACGGCCCGGGGCGCCCCTCCAGAGCTTCCGCCAACTCTGCTGCCAGCCGCGCGAATTGCTCATCTGACCCCGGGTAGACGGTGATGAACTTGCCGCCGCTGCCGCGCCCGGTGAACTTGCCGTTCGCCACCCGCAACGCCGCCGCGCTGCGCAGGAATTTGAACGCCACCCGGTGCGTGCGGCAGATCCGCGCGACGACGGCCAGTGTGCCCTCGGCGCCGCCCTCCACCGCCGACACGTGCAGCTTCCAGCCCTGCTCCGGCAGCCGGACACCGTCGGGCCGCAGCACCGTCCACAGTGCGCGCTGCTCGCGCCGCCAGCCGTCGAGCGGCTCACCGAGCCCCAGCGGGTAGCGGCTCGCCCGGTCACGCAGCCGCCCGGGGGTGTCGTAGTACGTCGGGTCGGCGAGGCAGTACAGCTGGGTCTCGTGGGCGCCGGCCATGGCGCGCCTCCTCTTCCGGTTCCGGGCGGGCCTGGGGACGGGGTCCGGGGATGGGTCAGACGGCGGGGATCGGCACCGGCCCGCGCCGCACCGGCGGCGCCCAGGTGACCACGGCCGCGCAGACCGCGATGGCGATCGCCAGCAGGCCGAAGGTCCGGGTGCCGCCGAGGGAGCCGAGCAGGATGCCGCCCACCAGCGGGCCGAACGGCTGGATCAGGGTGGACAGGAAGCCGGCGGCGCTCTGCACCCGGCCGATCCGGTCCGGCGGCGCGGCGAGCAGCATGCCGGAGACGAAGCCGATGCTGGCGACGGTGGACAGGCACATGCAGGCCGCGCAGAGCAGCCCGATCAGCAGCGGCACCCTGGTCACGGTCAGCACCCCGGCCGTCAGCGCGGACGCCCAGCAGGCGAGCGCCACCAGGCTGCCGTCGCGTGCCCGGGCGCCGAGCCGGGGGGCGAGCAGCGCACCCGCCAGGGCCCCGGCGGCGGTGCAGGAGACGACCGTGCCGCCGCCGACCCCGGAGTGCCCGCCGTCGGAGGCGACGGCCAGGGTCGCGAACATCAGCGCACTGAACGCGAAGTTCATCCCGAGGCCGAAGATCAGCAGCAGGGTCCGCAGGTAGGGCTGCTGCCAGATGAAGGCCAGCCCGGCGGTCAACTCCTGCTTGCTGAACACCGATCCGCTCTTCTCGGCGGGCGTCGAGCGGGTCCGCATCAGTGCCACGCAGATCGTGGACAGCAGCAGTCCGATGCCCTCGGCGAGGAACGGCAGCACCGGGTGCCAGGCGAACAGCGCGCCGCCGCCGAGCGGTCCGATCAGCCGGGCCGCGGCGCCGCGCGCCTGCATCCGCGAGGAGGCCTCCCGGGCCTGCTCGCGCGGCACCACGGCGCGCAGCAGGGCGCCGGCGGAGGGCCCGTAGACGCTGGAGATCAATGCCCCGGCGGCGGCGACCGGCAGGACCAGCACCAGCGGGGCGTGCCCCCGCAGCACGGCGACGACCAGGGCGCTGACCGCGAGCAGGCTGCCGACATCGCAGATCCGCATCAGCCGGCGCCGCTCGATCCGGTCGGCGAGCACACCGCCGGGCAGCATGGTGAGCAGCAGCGCGCCGACCGAGACGGTGCCGATGGCGCCCGCCCGGGCGGCCGATCCGGTCTCCCGCAGGACCAGCAACGGCAGGGCGATCGAAGCGAGTTGGGAGCCGAGCGAGGCCAGCAGGCCGCCGACCCAGAGCAGCCGGAAGTCCCGGTTGCGGGCGAGCGGGGTGGGCTCCATGGCCGTCCTCCGGGGTGGGGGTGGTGGCAGATCGGGCCGGGGCGGCCCCGTGTCGACGGGACCGCCCCGGAAGCCTTGCGCTACGGCCGGCGACCGGTGCCGGTCAGGCGGAGGTCTCGGCGCCGCCGACGTAGCTGATCAGGCTGAAGCAGTTGCCGTCCGAGGACTCGGCGAGGACCTTCATCGACTGCAGGTCCAGGACGTTGGCGGCGTGCGCCTCGACCTCCGGGGTCTCCTCGCCGTTCTCGCCGATGTTCTGGTCGACGTTCTGGTCGATGTTCTCAGCCATGGTCGAACTCCCTTCCACAGGTAAGCCGTTACGGTGGCGACGGGCGGCTGCCCGCCGTGCCGACCACATGGTGGGCGGGGCCGGCTGCGCCCGGCTTCGGAGCCGGTTGGGCACCGGTATGCCCGCAGGTCGGGACGCCGCCGCCGGCGCCCGCCCCACGCCACAGAGCCCGGCCGGCCCCGCCGAACCCCGCCCCGCCTGCGGCCATACCGGTCGCCAGGCGGTCCCGAACCGGGCTCGAAGCCGCCCCCGCAACCCTGACCCGGCACGCCCGAACACGCCGCACGCCCGAACGCCTCGCACGGCCGCGAACACCCGCATCGCCCGCGCCCCGTACGCCCCGCACAGCGGAGGACGACCGAAGGACGGCCCCATGCCCTGCCCACTCTGCGCCCAACTCGTCGCCACGAACGACCAGTTCTGCCCATCCTGCGGCACACCGCGGGCCGCCGCCCTCGACCTGGTCGCCGAGGAGCGCAAGCTGGTCACGGTGGTCTTCTGCGACCTGGTCGACTCCACCGCCCTGTCCGGCGCGCTCGATCCGGAGACGCTGCGCGAGGTAATCCTGCGCTACTTCGAGCGGATGCACCGACAGATCGAGGCGCACGGCGGCACCCTGGAGAAGTTCATCGGAGACGCCGTGATGGCCGTCTTCGGCGTCCCGGTGATCCGCGAGGACGACGCCCACCGGGCGCTGGCCGCCGCGCTCGCCATGCTGGAGGACCTGGAGGATCTCAACACCGAGCTGGACGCCACCCTCGGGGTCCGGCTGGACGTCCGGATCGGCGTCAACACCGGTCAGGTGGTGGCGGGTTCGGACGCCTCGGCGCGTCAGGCGCTGATCTCCGGCGAGACCGTGAACATCGCCGCCCGGCTGCAGACCCAGGCCTCCCCCGGCCAGGTGCTGATCGGCCCGCAGACGCTGCGCGCGGCCGGCCCGGCCGCCCAGGTGGACGAGGTCGGCCCGCTGCGGCTCAAGGGCAAGGCCGAGCCGGTCACCGCCTACCGGCTGGTCGGCCTGGACGAGGACGACCCGGAGCTGCTGCGCCGTTTCGACGTCCCGCTGGTCGGCCGGGAGCGTGAACTGGCCGATCTGGACGCCGCGTTGGCCCGGGTGGCAGGCGGCTCGGGTGCCGAGCTGCTGCTGGTGGCGGGCGAGGCCGGGATCGGCAAGACCCGTCTGGTGCGCGAGTGGCGCGAGCGGGTGGGCCGGCGTACCGCGCGCTGCGGCACCGCCCGCTGCCGCAGTTTCGGCGAGCAGGGCGTACTGGCGCCGCTCGCCGAGGCCGTCCGCACCCTGCTGGACGAGCCGGAGGGCGCCGCTCCGGCCGAGGCGCTGGCCCGGCTGGACGAGGCGACCGCGCCGGGTGTCGGCGCCGGGCAGTCGCTGGAGCTGCTGGCCGCGATCCTGCGCGGACGTACCGTGGAGCGCCCCGCCGTCCTCGTCCTGGACGACTGCCAGTGGGCCGGTCCGGCGCTGCTGGACGCCGCCGAGCGGCTGACCGCCGCTCTCGGTTCGGCCCCCGTGCTGCTGCTGTGCCTGGCCCGCCCCGAGCTCCCGGCCGTCCGCCCGGAGGTGCCGACGCTGCCGGTCGGCGGCCTGTCCTGGGACGAATCCGCGCTGCTGGCCGCCCAGTTGACCGAGCTGAGTGCCCACCAGGAGGCGGTGCCCACCCGGCTGCTGGAGCGCGCCGAGGGCAACCCGCTCCACCTGGAGGAGCTGCTGGCCGCCCTCACCGAGGCCGAGGGGCCCGCTCTGGCCGACGAACTCCCCCCCGCCGGACGGGCGTTGCTCAGTGCCCAGATCGACGGGCTGGAGCGCGACGAGCGTGCCACGCTGGACCTCGCCGCCGTGCTCGGACGCGCGTTCACCGCCGCCGAGCTGGCCGAACTCGCTCACGGCGGCACCGACCAGGACGCTTTCGCCGACCCCGAGGACGATGTCTTCACCGGCCCGATCGACGGCCTGCCGGTCGGCCCGCCGGCCGACGGCGACGGCACCCCGCCCCGGCTGCACGCCGCGCTGGCCCGGCTGGCCGAGCGCCGCCTGGTCGAACCGACCGGCACCGGCTACCGGTTCAGCAGCGGCCTGGTCCAGGAGTCGGTCTACCAGTCGATGTCCAAGCGGGCCCGCGCCGAGCGCCACGAGCGCGCCGCCGACCTGCCGGCCGTCCGTTCCGCCGGGGACGCCGCCGTCGGCGGCCACCTGGAACGCGCCCACCGCTACCGGCTGGAACTCGGCCTGCTGGACGCCCGCACCGACACCCTGCGCACCCGCGCGGCCGCCGCCCTCGGCGCCGCCGGGGCGGGCGCCCTGGCCCGCGCCGACCTGCCCGCCGCCACCGACCTGCTGGAGCGGGCCGTCCGGCTGCACTACCCGAACGAGCGCGCCGCCGGCCCCGTCCTGCGCCGCCTCGGCGAGGCCCGCCTCGCACTCGGCCGCGCCGACGAGGCGCTGCCCGTCCTCGCCCAGGTGCGCGACGCGGCCGCCGACCCGCTGGACGCCGCACACGCCCGGCTCGCCCTGGCCGCCCGGGGCCTGCCGCCCGGCCAGGACCAGCCCGCCGCCACCGCCCGCGCCGTGCTGCCGCTGTTCACCGGCACCGGGGACGACCTCGGCCAGGCCCGCGCCCGGTTGCGGCTGGCCGAGGAGCACCTGCTGGCGGGCCGGCATACCGAGGCCGGGCAGCTGCTGGACCAGGCGCTCGACCAGGTCTGCCGCACCGACGCCGAGCTGGACCGGGCCGCCGTGCTGGCCGCGCTGGCCGCCGCGCTGCTGACCGGCCCCGAGCCCGTCCCGAACGCCACCTTCCGACTGCGGGCCCTGCTCGCCGAGCACGGCACCGGCCGCCGGACCGTCCGGGTCGCGCTGAACGGCCCGCTGGCCGTCCTGCTGGCCCTGCGCGACCGCCCCGCGGAGGCCGAGCTGCTGCTCGCCGAGGCCAACGGCCTGGCCGGGGAGCTGTCGCTGGCCGAGGCGATGGTCGCGCTGCCCGCGCTGACCGCCCAGGCCGCGGCCGCCACCGGCCAGTCCGGCCAGGCCCTGGACCTGCTGGCCGACGCCGCCGAGATCGCCCGCCGTCAGGGCACCGCCGCCCCGCTGCCGCGCCTCGCCCTCGCCACCGCCCGGGTCCTGCTGGACGTCGACCGCCCGGCCCAGGCCGCCCGCCACCTGGACGGCGCGGACGCCACCGTCGCACTGGCGCCGGTGCTCGCCATCGAGCTGGACGCGCTGCGCGGCCGGCTCGCCGCCGCCCGGGGCGAGGCCCAGCCGGCGCTGGACCTCACCGCGGCCGCCCTGCGCGCCGCCGAGGCCACCGAGTCGCTGCTGCTCCAGGCGCTCACCGCGCTCGACCGCGCGCACGCCCTGCTGCTGCTCGACCGCCCCGCCGAGGCCGCCGAGGCCGCCGCCACCGCCCGGGACCGGTTCGCCGCCAAGGGCCACCTGCCCGGCGTCCGGCGGGCCGAGCGGCTCGGGGGCACCCGGTGAACGGCCCGGCCGGCCTCACCTGGAGCCTGCGCGACCGCGCCCCCGCCGACCTGCCGGTGCTCGCCGACCGCCTCACCGACGACACCGACGACACCATCGGCAGTGACGGCGGCAACGGCGGCAACTCCAGCGGCAAGGGCGTGCGGGTCTGTGTGGTCGACTCCGGCGTCGAGCCGGACCACCCGCTGGTCGGCCCGCTGCAGGGCTCCTGGGCAGTCGTCAAGGACCCGGTCACCCGGGAGCTGACCGTCCGCCCGGACACCGCCGGCGACACCTGCGGCCACGGCACCGCCTGCGCCGGCATCATCCGCCGCACCGCCCCGGACTGCGAGCTGTACAGCGTCCGGGTGCTCGGCGAGCGCTTCACCGGCACCGGCGACATGCTGATCGCCGGACTGCGCTGGGCCGTCCGGCAGGGCTTCGACGTCGTCAACCTCAGCCTCTCCACCACCCGGACCCGCTTCCTGGAGGAGCTGCACGCGATCGCCGACGACGCCTTCTTCGCCCGCACCGCGATCGTCGCCTCCGCCCACAACACCCCGGTGGAGAGCTTCCCCTGGCGGTTCTCCTCGGTCATCTCGGTGGGCAGCCACCAGGAGGACGACCCGGCCCTGCACCTGTACAACCCGGCGCCGCCGGTCGAGTTCTTCGCCCCCGGCCAGAACGTCCGGGTGCCCTGGCTCGGCGGCGCCACCATCCGCACCACCGGCAACAGCTTCGCCACGCCGTACGTGGCCGGGCTCTGCGCCCGCATCCTGTCCCGGCGGCCGAGGCTGACCACCTTCCAGCTGAAGAGCGCGCTCTACCTGACCGCGGCCAACGTCCAGGTCCCGACCACCCCCACCCCGGAGGCGCCCGATGACCCTCAGCACTGACCCCGCCGTCGATCCGCTGGCCCGCGAGCTGCTGCAGTCGGTGGTGGATGTCGCCCGGGCGATCTTCGGCGCCCAGGCGGGCTCGGTCTGCCTGCTCGACGAGACGGCCGGGGAGCTGGTGTTCCAGGCCGTCTCGGGGCGCGGCGAGGAGTCCCTGGTCGGCCGCCGCTTCCCGGCCGGCCGGGGCATCGCCGGCTGGGTCGCCGCCTCCGGCGAGCCGATGGTGGTCGACGACCTGGGCGCGAACCGCACCTTCGACCGGGACTTCGCCCAGTCCACCGCGTACGTCCCGAATGCCCTGATGGCCGCGCCGCTCACCCACGGCAACCGGGTGCTCGGCGTCCTGGAGGTCCTGGACCCGGCCCCGCAGGCCCGCGCGAGCCTGCCCGAACTGGACCTGCTGGCCATGTTCGCCCGCCAGGCCGCCGCCGCCCTCCGGGTGATCGCCGACCGCGCCCCCGCCCCGCAGCCGGCCCCCGACCGCGCCGCCGCCCTCGGCCTCCTCGCCGACCTGGAGGAACTGCTGCGCCGCTGAGGCGGGTGCGGGCCTCAGCCCCGGGCCGGGGCCAGGCGGAGGATCTCGCCGCGCTCCAGCGCCGCGTACACCGTGCCGTCCGGGGCGACGGCGATGCCGTGCGGCTCGGCGCCCTCGCCCGGGATCGGGTGGCCGTCCAGCCGCCCGTCCGGGGTGAGCACCCCGATCCGTCCCGCGCCCCACTCGGTGAACCAGAGCCGGCCGTCCGGCCCCGCCGCGATGGCGTGCGGCTTGGCGGCCCGGTCGGCCAGCGGGTACTCCGTCACCTCGCCGTTCACCGTGAGCCGCCCGACCAGCCCGCCGCCGATGCCGACGTACCAGAGCGCGCCGTCCGCCCCGGCGGTGATCCCGACCGGTGCGGTGCCCCCGGTGGGCAGCCGGTGGACGGTCACCTGCCCGTCCGTACCGACCCTCGCCACCGCGTCCGCCTGGTTGAGCGTGCACCACAGGGCGCCGTCCGGCCCGGCCGTGATCAGCGACGGAAACGCCCCGGCGACCGGCAGCGGGTACTCCGTCACCTCCCCGTCCGGCGTGAGCCGCCCGATCCGGTTCGCGTTCATCTCGGTGAACCACACCGCCCCGTCCGGCCCGGCGGCGATCCCGTACGGTCCGGCGTTCTCGCCCGGCAGCGCGAACGAGCCCGCCGTCCCGTCCCCGTCGATCCGCCCGATCCGGTGGTCCCGCATCCGGCTGAACCACATCGCCCCGTCGGGGCCGGCCGCGATCACCGCCGGCCCGCACCCGGGCGCACCGAGCCCGTACCGCCGGACCGCCCCGTCCGCCGCCAACCGCCCGATCTCCCCGGCATGCACCAGCGTGAACCAGACGCTCCCGTCCGCCCCCACGGCCACCCCGTACGGCCCGGCCCCCGCTTCGGCCACCTCGAACAGTTCCATCCGCACCCCTCCCGGCACTATCGCGACTGTCGTCGCATTAGTGATGTTCACACAGGGCCCGCAGGCCTGGCAACCGGCTTCTCACGCCCCGCCGACCGCCCGCCCCGGGACGCCGCGCAGGACCGAGATGACACCCGTCGCCGCCGCGCAGACCGGGACGGCGAGCAGCGCGCCGATGATGCCCGCGATGCCGGAGCCGGCCACCACGGCGACCATGATGGTGGCCGGGTGCAGCTCGACGGTCCGGCTCTGGATGACGGGCTGGAGGATGTTGCCCTCGATCATCTGCACGGCGAGCACCACGCCGAGGGCCCACAGGGCCGTGCCGAGGCCCCCGTCGGCGAGGGCGACCAGGACGGCGACCGTGCCGGACAGGAAGGCGCCGACGAAGGGGATGTAGGCCCCCATGAAGACCAGCGCGCCGAGGCCGGGGGCGCCGGGCACGCCGAGGGCGACCAGGCCGATGGTGATGAAGCCCGCGTCGATCAGGGCGATCAGGGTGGTGCCACGCATGAAGCCGGCCATCGCGTCGAAGGCCCGCTCGGCGCAGGCGACCACGGTCTCGGCGCCGGGTCCGGGCAGGTAGGAGCGGATGGCGTCGGCGGTGCGGTGGCCGTCGCGGAGGAAGAAGAAGACCAGGGCGAGCGCCAGTACCCCGCCAGTGATCAGTTGGGTGAGCAGGCCGAGCCCGGAGAGCACACCGTTCGTCAGCGTCGAGACCAGCGAGTTGGTCTCGCCCTTGGCGTTGTTCAGGGCGTGCTGGATCTTCTCCCCGAACGGGCCGAGCCACTCGGCCAGCCGGTGCCCGGCCTGCGGCAGCGAGGTGGCGATCTGCGGGGCACTGTGCACCAGGGAGTTGACCAGCAGCGCGAGGACCCCGCCGACCGCCACGACCAGCACCATGCAGGTCAGCCCGGCGGCGAGGCCCCGACTCACGCCCCGCCCGACCAGCCAGGGCACCACCGGGTAGAGCAGTGAGGCTCCGAGCAGCGCCAGGACGAACGGCACGGTGGCGGCCCGCAGTTCGACCAGCGCGAAGACCACCAGCGAGGCGACCGCGATGAGCAGGATCACCGCCATCGCCCAGGCCGCCGCCTGCCGCAGCGCCGGCGGCAGCATCAGGTACGGCCTGCGGTGGTCGGGCTGCCTGCCGGGCGGGCGCTCCACGGACACGGCCACCTCCGCCGGGGATCGTCGTTGGGTCCGAACCGACCCAGCTCAGCAGAGAATGTGACGATCTGCCCGTTGTATCGCTATTCGGGGTCCTCGATCAGAACCGCACCGCCCGCGCCCGCGAAGGCCAGCACCCGCTCCGCCTCGGCCAGCGCCGCCTGCCGGTCGGCCCGCCGCAGCGCCACGAACGGCTGCACGACGACCTCCTGCTCACCCGTCAGCCGCCAGGACCCGGCGACCATCCCGTCCACCAGCAGCGTCCCGAGCACGATCCCGTTCTGCGTCATGACCCGCCCCCGGTACTCCTCGGGCAGCACCCGGGTGCGGTCCGCGTGCG
Source organism: Kitasatospora sp. NPDC051164 (assembly GCF_044455625.1). NCBI lineage: Bacteria > Bacillati > Actinomycetota > Actinomycetes > Kitasatosporales > Streptomycetaceae > Kitasatospora > Kitasatospora sp. NPDC051164. Next base: position 115,790 of record NZ_JBITFB010000010.1, read on the forward strand.
ACAGCAGCAGATTGTCGAACGGCGCGACCAGCCGCACCGGCGCCGGGGTGTCCGCGTCCGGCCGGGGCGCCTCCGGCAGGTCGTACAGCAGCCGGCCCTGCTCGTCGCGGAAGGTCAGCAGCCGCGGCGCGAGCCGTGCCAGCACCGGGGAGAGTCCGGTGCGGCCCGACCACTTCTTCAGGTCGGCCGCGGTGGCCGGGCCGAACGCGGCGAGGTAGCGCAGGACGAGGTCGTCGAGCACGGGCACCGGGTCGAGCGGGCGGCCGAGCCAGGCTTCGGCGGTGGTGTGCGCGGCCGGGCCGCCGCGCCCCCACAGGCCGCGCGGCGGCACCTGGACGAGCGGCAGCAGGCAGCGGGCCGCCTGGGCGAGCACGGCCGGGTCGCGGTCCGGGCGGGCGGCGGCGAGTAGCGCGCCCAGCTGTTGGAAGGTGCGCGGCTGCTCCTCGACCAGCTCCCGGGCCTCGGCGGCGAGCGCGTCCGGGTCGAGCCCGGCGAGCCCCTTGCCGAAGGTGGTGCGCAGCCCCTGGTCCAGGACGGGCTGGAGCAGCGGGCGCAGCGTCAGGCAGTCGTCGGCGGTGACCAGGTGGATGGTGCCGCGCTGGAGGGCGATCCGGACCACCGACCGCTGTTCGATCAGCGTGCTCAGCGGCTCGGGTGTGAAGCCGTCGAGTCGGGCGAGCAGCCCGAGGTAGGGCGGCTGGGGCGCGGCCTGGGCCTGGAGGCCGGCGAGGTGGTGGACCATCGCGGCGGGTTCCAGGTCGGTGCGGGCGAGCAGGTGCTGACGGGCCAGCAGGGCGCGGCCCAGCTCCCGGGTGCCGAGCACCTGCCCGGGTTCGGTCACCGGCGGCCGTCCAGCACCGAGCGCAGTACGCCGATCCGGTTGGTGGTGATGGAGGCGACCCCGGTGTCCCGCAGTCGGCGCATGGTGCGGCGCAGGTCGGCGGTCCAGGTGGAGACGGCGAGTCCGGCGTCGGTCGCGGCGGCGGCGAACTCGGGGGTGACGAGGCCGAACGGCGGGTTGAGGTAGCGCGGGCGCAGGTCGTCCAGCAGGGTGCGGACGGGCATCCGCGGCTGTTTCCAGGTGAGCGCGATCTCGGCGTCGGGGGTCAGTTCGCGCACCGCGAGCATGGCGGTGACCGGGCCGCAGAAGGCGACCTGCCGTTCGGCGCCGAGCCCGGTGACCACGGACCAGGTGGCGGCGGCCGGTCCGGGGTCGTCCAGGTCGATCAGCAGTCGGCGGCCCTCGGTGGCGGTCACCGCCTTGATCGCCTCGGCGAGCGTGGGGATGGCGAGCCGGCCGTGCCGCAGCTCCTCCAGCTGCTCGGTGGTGACCCGGTCGATCGACCGCGGGTCGTTCCAGAGCCGTTCCAGGGTGCGGTCGTGCAGGAGGACGGGCACCCTGTCGCGGGTGAGCCGGATGTCCACCTCGACGGCGTCGGCGCCGGCGGCCAGCGCGGATTCGATCGAGGGCAGGGTGTTCTCGCGGTGGCGGTACGGGTCGCCGCGGTGGGCGACGGCCAGTACCCGGGGGCTGCGGTCGGTGGTCATCGGATCCTCTCCGCGAGCCAGGGGGTGAGGTTGTGGACGCCGACGTCCTCGCGGTGACTCGGCTCCCCGGGGACGGTGACGATCAGCGTGGTGGACGGCGGGAAGGTGCGCGCCCTGACGTGCACGAGGTCGGTCCAGACCGCGTCCAGGAAGCCCGGGACGCGGTCGCGCTCGACGTCGAAGGCGATGCCCTCGACGGTCACCGTGACCTCGTCGTGGGTGAACAGCCGGACGGCGACACGGGGGCGGCCGTCGAACTCCAGCAGCGCCTCGTGCGGAATCCCGTCGAACTCGCCGCCCGAGCCGCCCGAGCCGCCGGAGCTGCCCGACCCGACTGGCCCGGGCGGCCCGACCAGGCCGGCGAAGGTCTGGTCGCGGCCGATGTCGTGCCGGGCGCGGACGGTCCGGCCGTGCCGGTCCGCCACGGTCTGGATCGCGAGCACGGCGCTCTGGGTGGTCGGCAGGTGCGGGGGTGGCATCCGGGCCTCTCGGTCGGTTCGACGTCCGGGACTCGTCGGTGGGGCGTCAGCGCCGCTCGATCATCACATTGGTGGACTTGATGACCGCCGTGGCGGGTGCGCCGGGCACCAGGTTCAGCTCCTCCGCCGACTCCCGGCTGATCAGCGACACCACCCGGAACGGCCCGGCCTGGATCTCCACCTGCGCGGCCACGTCGCCGAGCACCACGTGGGTGACGATCCCCGGGAAGCGGTTGCGGGCCGAGGACGGGCGGCCCTCGGCCTCGGCGTTCTCCGGCCGGGCCAGCTCGCGGGCGAAGGCGGCGAGCTCGGCGCCGGGGATGATCCGGTGCCCGTGCTCGTCGCGCGCGGCCGCGAGCCGCCCGGCGTCCACCCAGCGCCGCATGGTGTCGGCGCTGACGCCGAGCAGCGCCGCCGCCTCGCCGATGCGGTACGGGTTCGCCGGCACCTCGGGCTGGCCCATGAGCGACTCCTGACGGTGGTTCGAGGAACAAGGGTCGTGGCGGTACACGCCCCCGTCCGCCATCCTGCCGTACCGGGTACGGCAACGGGCAAGTCAGGGGCTGCTACCGCTCGAAGCCAGGGGCCGCTACGGCTCGCCGAAGAGGTCCCGTCGCACCGCGTCCCCGGCGGTCAGCACCGCACCGGCGAGCACCGCGCCGCCGCCCGCCGTACCGGCCCGCACCTCGGTGCTCAGCGGGGAGAGCCGGGCCAGCCGCCGCTCGACCCGGCCGGCCAGCTCGGCGCCGCCGGCCCGGCCGATCTCCCCGCCGAGCACCACGCAGCCGGGGTCGAGCACGACGCACACGCTCGCCGCGCCGAGGGCGATCCGCGCGGCCAGCTCGTCCAGGAAGCGCCCGCCTGCCTCGCCCGCCTGGCCCGTGCCCGCCGTCGGCGCCGCCACCGCCGTGCGGACGACGGCCTCGGCGGCGGAGGAGTCCCCGGCCGGGTCGGCGGGCAGCCCGTGGGCGCGGGCCAGGTCGCAGATCGCCGCGCTGCCGACCAGGCCGTGGAAGCCGCCTTCGCAGCTGTCGGCGCTGGGCAGCCCGGCGGTCCCGGGGACGGGCAGGAAGCAGATCTCGCCGGTGCCGCCGGAGAAGCCGCGGCGCAGCCGCCCGTCCAGGATGACGGCGGCGCCGACGCTGTGGCCGAGCCACATCAGCACGAAGGTGTCGCGGTCGCGCGCGGCACCGACCCGGTACTCGGCCCGCCCGGCGAGGTTGACCTCGTTCTCCAGGATCACCTCGGTGCCGGGCAACTCCTCCAGTGCGGCGAGGAGTTCGGCGTGCCAGGCGGGGAGCTTGCCGGTGCTCTGCAGCCGCCCGGTGGCGGGGTCGACCAGTCCGGGGGCGCCGACCGCGACGGTGTGCAGCCGCTCGACGCCGGCGCCGCGCGCGGTCTCCAGCAGGGTGGCGGTGATCGCCGCGGCGGTGTCGGGCCCGCCGTCGCCGTCGACCGGGATCTCGGCGGTGGCGAGGGCGTGGCCGGCAAGGTCGGCGACGACCAGGCTGACACCGCCGGAGCGGACGTCGAAGGCGGCGATGTGCGCCCGGGAGGCGACCAGTGCGTAGACCCGGGCGTTGGGGCCGCGCCGCTGTTCGCCGCGTTCGCCGACGACCGCCACCAGGCCGGTGCGCTGGAGGCGTTCGAGCAGGTCGGCGACGGTCGGCCGGGAGAGGCCGGTGAGGTCGCGCAGCTCGGTCGCGGTCAGGGGGCCCTGCTCGAGCAGGAGGTTGAGCGCCAGCCGGTCGTTGATCGCCCGGGCAGTGCTCGGCGTGGCCGTACGCGCGGTGGTCATGGCCACTCATCCTTCCAGAGTGTTTCTATCAGGGTCCCTTCCTGATAGTTTATCGAACCGTCGACCGGCCGGCTGCACCTGCGTTTGACTGTCAGCAAGGCCACCCACAGGGCACTGTCGCGCCCCGCACCGCGCGACCGGGAGGGAACGCCGATGAACCGCACCACCGCACCCCCGCCGGACCCACGGCCGGAACCCCTGGCCGCCCCGCGCCGGGCGCGGGCGAGCATCGCCCTGGTCTTCGGCGTGCACGGCGCCGTCAGCGGCACCTTCGTCACCCGCATCCCGTGGATCCAGGACCACCTCGACCTGTCCACCGGACAGCTCGGACTGGCCCTGGTCATGCCCGCCATCGGCTCCTCCCTCGCCATGCCGCTGGCCGGCCGCTTCGTCCACCGCTACGGCGGCCGGGCGGCGGTGCGCGGCCTGATCGCGCTCTGGTGCCTGGCCCTCGCCCTGCCCGCGCTCGCCCCCTCGCTGCCGGTGCTGTGCGTGGCACTGCTGGCGTACGGGGCCACGGCCGGCATGGCGGACGTCGCGATGAACGCGCAGGGCGTGGAGATCGAGGAGCGGCTCGGCCGCTCGATCATGTCCGGCCTGCACGGGATGTGGAGCGCCGGCGGCCTGCTGGCCTCCGGCTTCGGCATCCTCGCCGCCCACCTCGACCTCGACGCCCGGCTGCAGCTGGCCGTCACCGCACTGGTCCTGCTCGCCCTCGCCCAGCCGGTCTGCCGCCGCCTGCCCGACCTGCGGGCGCACGAGGGCGCGGAGGAGCCGCCGAGGTTCGCGCTGCCGCCGCGCAGCTCGCTGGTGATCGGGCTGGTCGGCTTCTGCGCGGTCTTCGCCGAAGGCGCCTCGATGGACTGGAGCGGCGTCTACCTGCGGGACGTCACCGGTGCCTCGGCCACCGTCGCCGCCGCCTCGTACACCGCCTTCTCGCTCACCATGGCGGTCAGCCGCCTCGCCGGGGACGCTGCGATCCGCCGCCTCGGCGCCGTCCGCGCCACCCGGATCGGCGGCGCCGTCGCCACCGTCGGCGGCCTGCTGGTGGTCGCCGCCGACAGCCCGGCGCTGGCCATCCCCGGCTTCGCCCTCATCGGCATCGGCATCGCCGTCATCGTCCCGCTCGCCTTCGCCGCCGCCGGCCGGATCGGCACCAACGCCAGCCAGGCCATCGCGGGCGTCGCCACCGTCACCTACACCTCCGGCCTGATCGCCCCGGCCGTCATCGGCACCCTCGCCGAGGCCACCTCGCTGACCGTCTCCTTCGGACTGGTCACTGCCCTCGTCTTCGCCCTGCTGCTGAGCGCCGGGGCGCTGCGCCAGGCCGGACGGCATTCCACCGGCAGAAGCGCGACCGCCGTGGAATCGGACATGACGGCGAGTTCCTGAAGGAGTTCCCCGCCCGCACCGCCGACCCCCGGCCGACTGCCCGCACGACTTTCTCCGCCATCCGGGTGCTCCGCACAACCTCCTCGAACTCTCGGCGGTCGAACACGCCGCCGCGGCCCGGGACTCCCGGCAACGCCTGCCGGGTTTCCTCGCCGGGTCGCGCCGGACCGCACCACCGCCGAACCGCACCACCGGAGGTCGACCGATGTTGTGCCGCACGCGGCTCGTCGCCGCAAGTACCGTCCTCGCCACCGCCGCCGTGGCCTTCACCGCCCCGGCGGCGCCCGCAGCGCCCGCCACCACCACCGACTTCGGCCCTGCCGAGATCCGCACCGGCATGTACGCCGGGACGAACGACCTCTGCCTGGAGGTCGCCGACTGGCGCACCGACGACGGCGCCCCGGTCCGGATCTGGACCTGCACCGGCGGCGACAACCAGAAGTGGACCCAGACCGCCAACGGCTGGATCAACCTGCACAGCGGCAAGTGCCTGGAGATCCCCGGCTACAGCACCGCCTGGGGCACCCAGGCCGACCAGTGGACCTGCAACGGCGGCTCCAACCAGCAGTGGAGCGACCCGCCCGCCAGCCACCCCGGCACCCCGCGCCGCATCGTGAACGCCCACAGCGGCCTCGTCCTCGACGTCGCCGGCGGCGCACTGACCGACGGCACCCCGGTGATCCAGTGGGAGTACCTCGCCGGCGCCAACCAGTTCTGGCACTACAACCCCGAGAAGGACCCGTACAGCTGATCCCCCGGCCGCCCGGCGGCCACCGGAGAGCAGCACCACTCGCCCACCCGCCGTCAGCCTGCCATCGGACACATCCGACGGCAGGCATCCATGGCCACCTCCCAGGCGAACCCGTGACCACGGTTCGCGTCCGGAACCGGTACGTCACCGAATAGGGTTTCGACGCACGTCGTCCCATGACCACGCTCCCAGGGGGAATCCATGACCACGTCGTCACGTGTCCGGCACCACAGACCCGTCCCGCCCGCCGCAGCCCGCCGCGTGCTCGTTGCCGCCGCCGTCGGCCTCGCCACCGCCGCCGCGACCGTACTCGCCGCCCCGTCGGCCTCGGCGAGCCAGGCCGGGCAGTACCGGATCAGCAACGTCGCCACGGGCAAGTGTCTGGAGGTGGCCGACTGGCGCACCGACGACGGTGCCCCGGTCCGCCAGTGGACCTGCACCGGCGGGGCCAATCAGCAGTGGACGAGCGGACCGGGCTCAACGATCATCAACGTCCACAGCGGCAAGTGCCTGGAGGTCCCCGGGTACAGCACCACCATGGGCACCCCGATCGACCAGTGGAGCTGTAACGGCGGGTCCAACCAGGGCTGGCTCGACGAGACCCTGGGCACCGGCTTCCCCCACGTCTACCCGAACGTGAACAGCGGCCTCTGGCTCGACCTGTACGGCGGGAGTCCGGCGGACGGGACGCCGGTGATCCAGTGGCCGTGCAACGACAGGCCCAACCAGCACTGGTTCACCAACGGCCCGGTGGCCCAGTAGCCCGCGGCCCCGGTTAGGCTCGGGCGGTGTCCGAGCCCGATGTCATTCCCGCACCCCCCGCCGCGCCGCGTTCGTCCCGGTGGCGGTTGGCGCTGCTGATCGTGCTGCTCGGCACGGCGGCCGGGTCGCTCATGCTGTGGAACCCGACGGAGCTGCTGTCCGGGGGGCTGGCGGACCGGATGCCCGGGTACTGGTTCGGGCCGCTGTTCGCCCTGGTGTACGCGGTGGGGACGCTCGCCTTCGTGCCCCGGCCGGCGCTCAACGCGGCGGCCGGGCTGCTCCTCGGCGTCCAGCAGGGCGTCGCGCTGGCGGTGCTCGGCACCACGCTGGGCGCCGCCCTGGCCTTCGGGCTCGGCCGGGGCCTCGGCCGGGACGCGCTGCGCCCGTACCTGCGCGGGAAGGTGCTCGGCGCCCTGGACCGGCGGTTCACCGAGCAGGGGTTCCGCAGCGTGCTGGTGCTGCGGCTGCTGCCCGGCATGCCGTTCCAGGCGGTCAACTACGGCGCCGCTTTCTCCGGGACCCGCGCCCTGCCGTTCGTCCTCGCGACCGCGATCGGCGCGGTGCCGACCACGGCGGTGTACGTGACGGCGGCGGCCAGCTCGGGCAAGCCCGGGTCGGCGGCGTTCCTGCTGTCGGCGGGCCTGATCGCGCTGTTGGGGCTGGGCAGCGTGGCGGGGCTCTGGCGGGCGGCGAGGGCACGGCGCCGGGCGGCGGCCGCCTGAGCGGTCGGCCCGGAGGTCGGCCCGGAAGACCTCCCCGGCCGACCTCCCGGTAGACCGCCCGACCCGACGTCCGGCCGAACAAATCGTTCGCGCCCCTGCGGCCGCCGGCGCCAGGATTGCCCGCATGACCGGAATGAACCCGCGGGTGGACCCGCCGATGGCCGCCGACGAGGCCGCCACCCTCACCGCCTTCCTCGACTACCACCGCAGCACCCTCGCGCTCAAGTGCGAGGGGCTGAGCGACGACCAGCTGCGCCTGCGCTCCGTCCCGCCGTCCGGCCTCTCGCTGCTCGGCCTGGTCCGGCACATGGCCGAGGTCGAGCGGTACTGGTTCCAGGGGATCCTGCGCGGCGAGGAGGTCGCCACCGGCCACTACTGGACCAAGGCCGACCCGGACGGCGACTTCGACAACGTCGACACCGCCGACGTCGCGGCCGACTTCGCCACCTGGCGCGCCGAGATCGAGGCCGCCCGCCGGGCGGCCGCCGGCCTGCCGCTCGACACGGTCGGCAAGCGGCCGCGCCGCGGCGAGGAAGTGACGCTCCGCTGGATCCTCGCCCACATGGTCGAGGAGTACGCGCGACACAACGGCCACGCCGATCTTCTGCGCGAATCGGTGGACGGCGCGACCGGCGAGTGACCGGCCGCGCGAAATCGTTTCCGCATTGTTGACAGAAGGTCAATTACTCGGCGACCGCTACCGATATGGTCTACGCGCGCAACCGTACGGCGCTACGCCGCGTCTGCTCTCTTTGCCCGGGTCCGCCCGGGTTTCCGGCGCGGCACGACTCGTACGGGGGTCGCGAGCGGGCACGGGACCGGTGAACAGTGCGATACTCGGACAGTTCCGACGAGTGGATGACGTGTCAAAAAGCGACACGCGCCCCCGGGGGACCAGACGGGACGAGGCAGGGAGGCGCGGCATGGGAGCACTTCGCGACGAGCACCACAACGGGTGGCTGATGCCCTCGGGGAACTACCCGGCCGCGGTGTACGACGACGAGTGGGTGGATCAGGAGACGGTACCGGCCGTCGCCGCGCCCGCGAAGATCGTCTCCCTGCGGCCGACGGGCTTCGAAGCGGCCCGCACGGTCGGTGAGCACATCCGGGCGAGCATCCCGGTGGTCATGGACCTCACCGAGATGGAGGAGGCCGAGGCCAAGCGCATGGTCGACTTCGCCTCCGGGCTGATCTTCGGCACCCAGGGCGGCATCGAGCGGATCGCCCGCCGGGTCTTCCTGCTGACCCCGGCCGAGGTCGAGGTCATGGTGATCGACCGCCCGCTCGACGAGACCGGCTTCTACAACCAGAGCTGAGCCGCGGCGCCCAGGGCGCAGCGGCACCCCTGACCGGGGACGGCACCCGCCGTCTCCGGTTTTTGCTGTCCGGGCACGCCTCAGCCAGTGGATCATTTGAGACTGGGACTTCAATTCTGAGACATACATGTCTCACATGAACTAGACTCCCCTCATGGCCACCGACCGCGACACCGTCCTCGAAGCCGCCGTCGGCGTGCTCTCGCGCCGCCCGACCGCCCACCTGGACGAGATCGCACGGGCCGCCGGCATCAGCCGCGCCACGCTGCACCGGCTCTTCCCGGGGCGCGAGGCGCTGATCCGCGAGGTCGGCCTGCTCGGCCTGCGCCGGTTCGCCGGCGCACTGGACACCGCCGGGGTCGAGGAGGGCGACGCCGAGGCCGCACTGCGCCGCCTGGTGGACGCCTCGGTCCCGGACGCCATGCTCTGCGCCTTCCTGGCCGGCGAGAACCAGCTCTACGAGAACGACGAGATCAACGACCTCTGGGAGCTCCAGATCGCCCGGCTGCACGCGCTCTTCCTGCGTGGCCAGCAGCAGGGCGTGTTCCGCATCGAGCTGAGCGCCGCCTGGCTGAGCGAGGCCTTCTTCGACCTGGTCGCCGGCGTCGGCTGGTCGATCCAGGACGGCCGGCTCGCCCCGCGCGACGCCGCCTTCTCGCTCACCGAGCTCTTCCTGGGCGGGGCGCTGCGCAGACCGGACGCCGCCGCCCACGAGTCCACCACCCACAGCACCTCGGATCGCAGCACCTCTGACTGCAGACCGGACACCGATAAACCATGAGTACCCCGACCGCCCGCCAGCGCTGGACCGGCCTCGCCGTCCTCGTCCTGGCCGTCACCGTGGTCGCGCTGGACGCGACCGTCCTCTCCCTCGCCATCCCGTCGATCAGCGAGACGCTGCGCCCCAGCGGCACCCAGCTGCTCTGGATCGGCGACTCCTACTCCTTCGTTCTGGCCGGTCTGCTGGTCAGCATGGGGGCGCTGAGCGACCGGATCGGCCGCAAGCGGCTGCTGCTGGCCGGTGCCTCCGCCTTCGGTGGGGCCTCGCTGCTGGCCGCCTACGCGCCGAGCCCGGGCTGGCTGATCCTGGCCCGCGGGCTGCTGGGTGTCGCCGGGGCGACCATCATGCCGTCCACCCTGTCGCTGATCCGCAGCCTCTTCCCGGACGACCGGGAGCGGGCCACCGCGATCGGCATCTGGGGCGCGGCCGCCACGGCCGGTGCCGCGCTCGGGCCGGTGGTCGGCGGGGTGCTGCTGGAGCACTTCTGGTGGGGTTCGGTGTTCCTGATGAACATCCCGGTGCTGCTCCTGCTGCTGGGCTTCGGCGTCTGGCTGCTGCCGGAGTCCAAGGACCCGAAGCCGGGCCGCTGGGACGTGCTGAGCGTCGTCCTGTCGATGGCCGGGGTGATCGGCGTGGTGTACGCGGTCAAGGAGGCGGCCGCACACGGCGTGGTCCGCTGGGACGTGCCGGTCTCGTTCGTTCTGGGTGCCGCGGCGCTGACCGTCTTCGTCCGCCGCCAGCTGCGGCTGGAGACCCCGCTGCTCGACGTCCGGCTGTTCCGCGACCGGCGGTTCACGGCGGCCGTCTCGGCCTCGCTGATCTCCCTGGTCGGGCTCTCCGGTGTGATCTTCGTGGTCTCGCAGTACCTGCAGCTGGTCCGCGGCTACCAGCCGCTCCAGGCGGGCCTGGCCGAGCTGCCGGCCTTCGCGGGCTCGGTGGTCGGCGGTCTGCTGACCGTCCGGGTGGCCCGGCGCTTCGGCGCCCGGAAGGCGCTGACGGCCTGTCTGCTCGCGATGGGTCTGGGCGTCGGCGTGCTCGGCTGGCTGGAGCAGGACACCACCTACCTGCTGCTGGCCGTGTCCTTCCTGCTGGTCGGAACGGCCGAGGGCGTGGTCTACACGCTCGGCGCCGACCTGGTGCTGAGCGCCGCGCCCGCCGACAAGGCCGGGGCCGCCTCGGCGGTCTCGGAGACGGCGTACGAGCTGGGCACCGCGCTCGGCATCGCACTGGTCGGCTCGGTGGTCGGCTCGATCTACGCGAACGGGCTGGCCGTCCCGGCCGGGACGGACCCGGCGGTCGCCGTCCGGGCCGGCGAGTCGCTGGGTTCGGCGGTCGAGTCGGCGCAGGGGCTGCCGCCGGAGGTGGCGCAGCCGCTGCTGGCGAGCGCGAAGCAGGTCTTCGTCGGCGGCATGAACAGCGCCGGACTGCTGGCCGCCGCGCTGCTGGTCGGCGCGGCCGTGATGGCCTGGCGCCTGCTGCACGGGCTCTCCGAGCCGGCCGACGCTGCGGCAGCGACCGACGGGGCGCCCGCCGAGGCACCGGTCGAGACACCCGCCGAGGCACCGGTCGAGACACCCGCCGAGGCGCCCGCCGAGACCTCGGAGAAGGTCCACGCGTGACCCGCTCCCCCGTACCTCCTCGCCGTCCCGACGGGGGTACGGGGAACGGCCCTTCTCCGATGGCTTCCCTGTCGCTCCGCCGTCGCTCCCTGCGGAAACGGCCGTTCTCCTCACGGGAACGTCCGTTCCTGCGTGGTCGGGCGCCGCTACTTCGCCCCGAAAGGCAGCTCCAGCTCTGCCCAGACGACCTTGCCGTCCCGGGTGAGCCGGCTGCCCCAGCGCTGGGCCAGCTCGCTGACCAGGAACATCCCGCGCCCGCCCTCGTCCTGCTCGGCGAAGGGGCGCAGCTGCGGGGTCTGGCCGCCGGCGTCGGCAACCTCGACGGTGAGCACCCGGTCGCGGAACAGCCGCAGCCGGCGCGGGGCGTCGGCGTGCAGCAGTGCGTTCGTCACCAGCTCGCTGACCAGGAGTTCGGCGTAGTCGGTGAGCGCGGTCAGGCCCCAGGTCTCCAGGGTGGCGCGGGTGAAGCGGCGGGCCCGGCCGGGCAGTCGGCCACCGCCGCTGAGCGGGAGGGTGGCGATCCGGTCGGCGGGCAGCGGCAGCACCCGCGCCATGATCATCGCGATGTCGTCCTCGGTGCCGTCGGTGACCAGGGCGCCGAGGACGGCGTCGCAGTTCTCCTCCAGGGTCCGGCCGGGCCCGGAGAGCGTGCGGGCGAGCAGGTCGATCCCGGTGTCCAGGTCCTGGCCGCGCCGTTCGACCAGGCCGTCGGTGTAGAGCGCGACCATGCCGCCCTCGGGGATGGTGAACTCGATCGACTCGAAGGCCACCCCGCCGACGCCCAGCGGCACGCCGGGCGGCACCTCGACCATCTCGGCGGTGCCGTCGGGGGCGACCCGGACCGGCGGCAGGTGCCCGGCCGAGGCGACCTGGACGGTGCGCTCCAGCGGGTCGTAGACCGCGCAGATGCAGGTGGCGAACTGACCCTCGCCGATTCCTGAGGCGGTCTCGTCCAGCCGGGTGAGGACCTGCTCGGGCGGCATGTCGAGGGTGGCGAGGGTCCGGGCGACGGTGCGCAGCTGGCCCATCGTGGCGGCGGCCCGGATGCCGTGGCCCATCACGTCGCCGACCACCAGGGCGACCCGTCCGCAGGACAGCGGCACCACGTCGAACCAGTCGCCGCCGACCTCGCTGACCACGCTGCTGGGCAGGTAGCGGTAGGCGATCTCCAGGCCGAGGGTGCGGTGCACCTCCTGCGGCAGCAGGCTGCGCTGCAGGGTGAGGGCGGTCTCCCGCTCGCGGCGGTAGAGCCGGGCGTTGTCGAGTGCCAGCGCGGTGCGGGCGACCAGTTCCTCGGCGAGGGCGACGTCGGCGGCGGTGAAGGGCTCGGGGTTGCGCATCCGGATGAACTCGGAGCCGCCGAGCACCATGCCCCGGGCGGTGATCGGCACCATCAGGTACGAGTGGATGCCCGCCGCCATCCCGGGGGCCACCCGGTCCTCGCTGGAGACCAGTCCGCGCAGCACCTCCTCGTCCACGTGGGCCCGCAGCAGCGGCTTTCCGCTGCGCAGGCACTGGGTGTAGCTGCGGTCGGGGGCGTACTCGGAGGTCTCGCCGACGACGTCGACGGCGCTCGCGAGCCCGGTCTCGTAGGACTCCCCGACGGCGACGGCGCGCAGGGTGGCGGTCCGGTCGGCGGGGATCGGGGTGGGCTCGGCGCCGCGCAGGACCGGCTCCAGCAGGTCGACGGTGGCGAAGTCGGCGAACCGGGGGACGACGGCCTCGATCAGTTCCTCGGCGGTGCGCTGGAGGTCGAGGGTGGTGCCGATCCGGGCGGTGGCCTCGGCGATGGTGGCGAGCCGTTCCTGGGCCCGGGCGGCACGGGCCTCGGCCTGGAAGCGTTCGGTGACGTCGATGATCGAGGAGCAGACGCCGAAGACCCGGCCGGTGGGGTCCTCGAGGCGGAAGTAGGAGGCGGACCAGGCGCGGTCCCGCTTGGGGTCGCCGGGGACGCGGCCGTGCGAGCGGGCGTCCACCACGGGCTTGCCGGTCTTCAGCACCTGCCGCATGGTCTGCTCGATCTCGGCGCCGTTGATGCCGGGGAGCACCGCGGATATCCGGCGGCCGAGGTGGGCGGCGACCGGCACGCCGTTCATCCGGGCGAGCGCCTCGTTGAGCCGGACGTAGCGCAGGTCGGTGTCGTAGACGGCCATGCCTATCGGGGAGCGGCCGAAGATGCCGTCCAGTACCGCCAGGTCGGCCTCGACGGCGTGCAGGGCACGGCTGTCGGAGGCGGTGGCGAGGAGCAGCAGGGTGCCGGCCGGTCCGGCGATGGGGTAGGTGCGGAACTCCAGGTCGACGGTGTGGCCGTCGCGGTGGCGGACCGGGAAGACGCCGGACCAGCCGACGCCGCCCATGATCCGTTCGAAGAGGGCCAGTACCTCGGCGCGGTTGCCGCCGTCGGTGAGCAGCTGGGCGGCGTAGCTGCCGACGGCTTCCTCGGTGGTGTAGCCGAGCAGGGCTTCGGCGTCCTCGCTCCAGTGCAGGATCAGGCCATCGTCCTGGAGCAGGGCCGTCGCGAGCGGGACGAGCCGGTGGCCCTCGGGGCGCGCGCCTTCGAGGTGTGCGCCTTCGAGGTGTGCGCCCTCGGGACGTGCGCCCTCGGGACGTGGCTGAGTGCCACCCGGTGCCGGGTCGGCGGCGTCGGTCGCGCCCCACTCGTGTCCGTGCATGATCAGGCAGCACCCCGGTTCGGCTCGTGCCCGGCCGGGTGGGCCTCGCGGTCCGTGCCGGCCGGGATTCTTCTCCAGACTGCACGGACATCGGCCGCCCGGCGACCCCTTGGTCAGAGGTTCTCCGGCCGCTCCGGGTGTACGGGCGTCATGGGCCTACCGGGCGCAGCGTACTCTCCAGAATGCCCGCCCACTGCCGGATCACTCCGGATCGTCGAAGGCTGTCGTCGGTGAGCAGGTTGGCCAGGCCCAGCCCGCGGGCGAGGTCCAAGGTGGCCTGCACCGATTCGCGCACGCCGGGGCGGGTCTCGTCGGCGTCCAGGAACTCCACGGCGGCCCGGTGGGCCTCCCGGCCGACGTGTCCCTCCAGGGTGATGATCCGCTCGCGCAGCGCCTCCTCGGTGGCGGCGGCGGTCCACAGGTGCAGGGCGGCGCGGAACAGCGGGCCGGTGTAGAGGCGGACGATCATGTCGACCACGGCGCGGGTGCGGTCGGGGCCGGCGGCCGGCAGCTCGTCCGCGTGGGCGCGGACGGCTGCCAGCCGCTCGGCGGTGACGTGCTCGACGGCCGCGGTGAAGAGGTCCTCGCGGGTCGGGAAGTGGTGCTGGGCGGCGCCCCGGGAGACGCCGGCGCGTTCGGCGACGACGGTGACGGTGGAGCCGTTCCAGCCGCGTTCGGCCAGGCAGTCCACGGCCGCCGCGAGCAGCCGGGCCCTGGTCGCGCGGCTGCGGTCCTGCTGGGGGGTGCGGGCGGCGGCGTGGCTGGTCATGGCGGCGGGCGGCTCCTGTTCCGGTGGGGGCGCGGCGGGTCGATCCTCACAGACGGGCGCCGGTCTTCGCCCGCCGGGGCCCGGCCCGCCCGGGTCGGCGGCGGGCCCGGTCGGCGGCGGGCGCGGGGCGGCGGGCGCGGGGCGGCGGGCGCGGGGCGGCGACGCACTCAGCCGACGGCGGCGCGCTCGGCCTCGCGGGCGCGCAGTTCGCGGCGGAGGATCTTGCCGGCCGGGGACTTGGGGACGGCGTCGACGAACTCCACCGCGCGGACCTTCTTGTACGGAGCGACCTGCCCGGCGACGTACCCGGTGACCTCCTCGGCGGTCAGGCCGCTGCCCGGGACGCGGACCACGAAGGCCTTGGGGCACTCGGTGCCCTCGGCGTCCGGGACGCCGATCACGGCGGCGTCGGCGATCTGCGGGTGGCCGAGCAGTACGGCCTCCAGCTCGGCGGGGGCGACCTGGTAGCCCTTGTACTTGATCAGTTCCTTGACCCGGTCGACGATGTGCAGGTAGCCGCGTTCGTCCACATAGCCGACGTCGCCGGTGTGCAGCCAGCCGTCGGCGTCGATGACGGCGGCGGTCTCGGCGGGGCGGCCGAGGTAGCCCTTCATCACCTGGGGGCCGCGGATCAGCAGCTCGCCGCGCTCGCCGGCGCCGAGGTCGCCGTCGGAGCCGTCCAGGGCGGTGATCCGCAGTTCCGTGGAGGGGACCATCCGGCCGACCGAGCCCAGCGAGGGGTCGCCCTCCCGTGGGGAGACCACGTGGGTGACCGGGGAGAGCTCGGTCATGCCGTAGCCCTGGAGCAGGTGCGGCAGGCCGAGGCGCCGGGCGCAGGCGTCGGCGAGCTCGCGGTCCAGCGGGGCGGCGGCGCACAGCAGGTACTCGACGGAGGAGAGGTCGAAGCGCTCCACGGCCGGGTGCTTGGCCAGGGCCAGGGCGATCGGCGGGGCCACCACCAGGGCCTGTACCCGGTGCTCCTCGACGGCGCGGCAGAACTGCTCCAGGTCGAAGCGGGGCAGCACGACCACGGTGGCGCCGCAGCGCAGCGGCTGGTTGAGCAGCGCCGCGAGGCCGTAGATGTGGAAGAACGGCAGGACGGCGAGCACCCGCTCGCCCTCGGCGGGGCGGTAGAGGGCGTCGCACTGGGCGAGGTTGGTGGCGATCGAGCGGTGGGTGAGCATGACGCCCTTGGGCAGGCCGGTGGTGCCGCTGGAGTAGGGCAGCACGGCGACGTCCTCGCCGGGGTCGATCGCGACCTCGGGGGCGGGGCCGGGCGCGGCCAGCAGGTCGGCGAGCGAGCGGTGGCCGTCGGCGCCGTCCAGCACGACGATCTCGGTCAGCGGGTGGCCCTGCTCGGCGAGCAGTTCGGCGGCCGTACGGGCGGTCGGCAGGAACGGGGAGACGGTGACCAGCCGGCGGGCGCCGCTGTCGCGCAGCTGGCCGGCGAGTTCGGCGGGCGTGGCCAGCGAGGAGACGGTGGTCACGGTGGCGCCGGCCCGGGTGGCGCCGTAGTAGGCCATCGGGTAGGTGATCGAGTTGGGGCTGAAGAGGGCGACCACGTCGCCCCGGCGCACGCCCGACTCGGCCAGCCCGGCGGCGACCCGTTCGACGGCGGCGGCGAGCTGCGCGTAGCTGACCCGCTCCCCGGTGAGGCCGTCGATCAGAGCCGGCCGGTCGCCGTACCGGGCCGCGGCGCCGAGGACCGCGTCATGGATCGGCAGGTCGACCACGGGGACGTCCGGGAAATCGCTGCGGAACACCAAGGTAAGCCTCCAGTAAGGAAGTTGACGCGGCAACAAAACCTGCGAGGGCGTGTTCAGGAGCATACGGACAGTCAGGGGGGAGGCTGGGCCATTGTGGGGAACCGGGGGGAGCTCGCGTGGCACAGTTGCTCCCGGGGGCGCCCGCGCGGACGGTGTTGCACCACGGCCGCCCAGCCCAGGGCGGCCTCGGACCCTGGAGCACCCCACCGTGAGCACCACCTCCCCTCCCCTGCCCCCCGGCCCGCCGGCTGCTCGCCGCCGCCGGCGCCGCCCTCGCGCTCACCCTCGGCGCGGCGCCGGCCGCGCTGGCCGCGCCGGGCGACAACGGTGACGTCAAGATCCACGACAGCACCACGCCGGTGGCCAGCCAGAACGACGACCCGAAGGTCTGCCAGTTCTACCTGGACGCCTTCAACTTCGACACCGTCACGCTGGTCAACTGGACGATCTCGCAGCAGCCGCCGACCGGCACCGCGCAGGTGCTGGCCGGGTCGATCGTGCTGGCCACCGGCACCGGCTCGACGCAGACGTACAGCCTGCCCGACGGGCGCTACAAGCTCGAATGGACGTTCGTCGGCGAGAACGGCAACGCGAAGCAGAAGGTCTTCGACGTTTCCTGCGCCACCTCGTCGCCATCTCCCTCGCCCTCCTCCTCACCGTCCTCGTCACCGAGCCACTCGCCCAAGCCCGGCCCGCACGGCGGGGTGGGCACCGGCGGTGGCGGCACCTCCGGGGCGAACGCCGCCGAGGTGGTCGGCGGCGTCGCACTGGTAGTCGGCGCCGGCGGACTCACCATCCGCGCGATGCGCCGCCGCCCCGGGCGCAATGCCGAGTCCTGACCGCCCCACCCGCGCGCCGCACGGCGACCCCTGCCCTGGCGGGCGGGGGTCGCCGCGCTGGCGCTCGCGGCGTGCGGCGTCTGGCTGGTCCACAACGGCACCACCGGCCGGAACGGGCCACCACTGCCGCCCGCGTCCTCGGCACCCGCCGCCTCGGCACCCGCCTCGCCGGCCGCCGCCCCGACGCCGGCCCCGGTTCCGGCCCCGGTTCCGGCCCCCGTGCCCGCGCCGCCGCTGCCGGCCTCGGTTCCGACCAGGATCCGGATCCCCGCGATCAAGGTCGACGCCCCGGTCACCGGCGTCGGGCTGACCGCCGCCCGGCAGCTCGCCACCCCGCCGATGGAGCAGCGCAACCTGACCGGCTGGTACCGGGTCGGCGCCGCGCCCGGGGCCGCCGGGAACGCGATCGTCGTCGGACACGCGGACAACCACAGCGGGCCGGCCGTCTTCTACCGGCTCGGACTGCTGCGCCCGGGCGACACCGTCGAGGTGACCCGCAAGGACCGGCACACCGCCGTGTTCACCATCGACTCCGTCCAGGTGTTCCCGAAGAAGGACTTCCCGGACGCCCTGGTGTACGGCGCCGACAGCGCCGACCGCGCGGAGCTGCGGTTGATCACCTGCGGCGGGAAGTTCGACCGGAAGACCGGGTACGAGTCCAACACCGTGGTGTTCGCCCACCTGTCCTCCTCGCGGTGAGCAGCGGTCACGACGGCCCGGCTCAGTACGACTTCGGCAGGCCGAGGGTGTGCTGGGCGACGTAGTTGAGCACCATCTCGCGGCTGACCGGGGCGACCCGGCCTACCCGGGTGGCGGCCAGCAGCGCGCCCAGCCCGTACTCCTGGGTGAGGCCGTTGCCGCCGAGGGTCTGCACCGCCTGGTCGACGGTCCGCGCGGCGGCCTCGCCGGCGGCGTACTTGGCCATGTTGGCGGCCTCACCGGCCGCGAGGTCCTCGCCCGCGTCGTAGAGCAGCCCGGCCTTCTGGGTCATCAGCCGGGCCAGCTCGATCTCCACCGCGCACTGCGCCAGCGGGTGGGCCAGGCCCTGGTGGGCGCCGATCGGGGTGGACCAGACGGTGCGGGTCTTCGCGTACTCGACGGCCTTGCCGAGTGCCTGGCGGGCCAGGCCGAGGGAGAACGCGGCGGTGAGGACGCGCTCGGGGTTGAGGCCGGCGAACAGCTGGAGCAGGCCCGCGTTCTCGTCGCCGACCAGGGCGTCGGCGGGCAGCCGGACGTCGTCCAGGAAGACCTGGAACTGCTTCTCGGGGGCGACGAGTTCCATCGGGATCGCCCGGTACTCGAAACCCGGGGTCTCGCGCGGGACGACGAACAGGCAGGGCTTCAGCTTGCCGGTGCGAGCGTCCTCGGTGCGGGCCACGAACAGGACGGCGTCGGAGTGGTCGATGCCGGAGACGAACACCTTGCGGCCGGTGAGCAGCCAGTCCTCGCCGTCGCGGCGGGCGACGGTGGAGATCCGGTGCGCGTTGGAGCCGGCGTCCGGCTCGGTGATGCCGAAGGCCATCTTGCGGCTGCCGTCGGCGAGGCCGGGCAGCCAGCGCTGCTTCTGCTCCTCGGTGCCGTAGCGGGCGATCACGGTGCCGCAGATCGCCGGTGAGACGATGAGCAGCAGCAACGGGCAGCCGGCGGTGCCCAGTTCCTCGAGGACGATGGCGAGGTCGGTGATGCCGCCGCCTCCGCCGCCGTACTCGGCGGGCAGGTTGACACCGAGGTAGCCGGCCTTGCCGGCCTCCGCCCACAGTTCGTCGGCGGGCTCGCCGGCCCGAGCCTTGGCGAGGTAGTAGGCGGAGCCGTAGCGACGGCCGAGGTCGCCGACGGCCTGGCGCAGGGCCCGGCGTTCGGGGGTTTCGAGGAGCTGACTGCCGATGGCGGACATGCGGTGGTTCCTTCCTCAGGCCTCTGGGGGCTCAGCCTCTTGGGGGCTCAACCTCTTGGGGGGACTTGACGACGGCCAGCAGGGTGCCGAGTTCGACCTGCCGGCCCGGGGTGGCGCAGAGTTCGACGAGGACGCCGTCGGCGGGGGCGGTGACGCGGTGCTCCATCTTCATCGCCTCCAGCACGAGCAGCGGCTGTCCGGCGGTGACGGTGTCCCCGACAGCGGCGGTGGTGCGCACGACCGTGCCGGGCATCGGGGCGAGCAGGGCACCGGGGTCGGTGCGGACGGTGGGGTCGGGGAAGCGCGGGAGGGTGGTGAGCACGCTGCCGCCGGCAGGGGTGTCGACGTACACCCGGTCGCCGTGGCGGGCCACGCGGTAGGTGCGCCGCAGCCCGCCCTCGCGTAGCACGACCCGGTCGGGGGTGGCCTCGACCAGCTCGACGTCCGGGTGGTCCTCGGCCCGCAGACCGGTGCGGGTGAGGCGGTAGCGGACCTCGAACTCGGCTCCGTCGTCCGCCCGGTAGCGCTTGAGCTGCGGCTGGGAGGGCAGGTTGCGCCAGCCGGACGGGAACGCCGCCACCCGCCGGGCGGCGGCGTCGGCGAGGGCGGCGGCCAGGGCGGCGCGTTCGGCGCCCTTGGTGTCCGGCGCGGTGAGCTCGGCGCCGTGCTCGGCCAGGAATCCGGTGTGCAGGCACTCACCCAGGAACGCCGGATGCCGCAGCGCGCGGACCAGCAACTCCCGGTTGGTGGCGGGCCCGTGGATCCGGGCCCGGGCCAGCGCGTCGGCCAGTCGGCGGGCGGCGGCCGCGCGGGTCGGCCCCCAGGCGATCACCTTGGCGAGCATCGCGTCGTAGTGCGGGGTGATCTCGCTGCCGGCCTCGACGCCGGAGTCCAGCCGCAGGCCGGAGTCCGGGTGGATCCCCCGGCCGGTGAACTGCTGGTGTGGAACGGTGAGTTCGAGGCGGTGCAGGGTGCCGGTGGCGGGCTGCCAGTCCTTGGCCGGGCCCTCCGCGTACAGCCTGGCCTCGATCGCGTGGCCGTGCGTCGCCGGCGGCTCCGGCGGAAGCTTCTCCCCTTCGGCGACAGCGAGTTGGAGCGCCACCAGGTCCAGTCCGGTGACCGCCTCGGTGACCGGGTGCTCGACCTGGAGGCGGGTGTTCATCTCCAGGAACCAGAACCGGCCGTCCTCGGCGAGCAGGAACTCGGCGGTGCCGGCGCCGACGTAGCCGATCGCCCGGGCGGCGCTCACCGCGGCCGCGTGCAGCTCGGCGCGGACCTGCGCCGACAGGCCGGGGGCGGGGGCCTCCTCGATCACCTTCTGGTGCCGCCGCTGCAGCGAGCAGTCGCGGTCGCCGACCGCCCGGACCGTGCCGTGCGCGTCGGCCAGCAGCTGGACCTCGACGTGCCGCCCGGCGGGCAGGTAGCGCTCGCAGAACACCTCGTCCGAGCCGAAGGCCTTGGCCGCCTCGGCACGGGCGGCCGCCAGTTCGCCGGGCAGGTCCGCGAGGCTCCGGACGACCCGCATGCCCCGGCCGCCGCCGCCCGCCGCCGCTTTGACCAGGATCGGCAGGTCGGCCGCGGTCGGCTCGGCGAGCGCGCCCAGGACGGGCACCCCGGCCGCGGCCATCAGCCGCTTGGCGGCCGTCTTGGAGCCCATCGCGGCGATCGCGGCCGGCGGCGGACCCACCCAGACCAGGCCCGCGTCCAGCACGGCCTGCGCGAACTCGGCGTTCTCGGACAGGAATCCGTACCCGGGGTGGACGGCGTCGGCCCCGGCCGTGAGCGCGGCGCGGACGATCAGCTCGGCCCGCAGGTAGGTGTCGGCGGGCGCGGCACCCGGCAGCCGGACGGCCGCGTCGGCCTCGCGCACGTGCGGGGCGTCGGCGTCCGGGTCGGAGTGGACGGCGGTGGTCGCGATGCCCAGCTCACGGCAGGTGCGGAAGACCCGGCGGGCGATCTCGCCCCGGTTGGCGACCAGCAGATTGCCGATCGATGTCTTGGTAGTCATTCGTGGCTCCGTCACAGGACTGGCTCACATTCGGAAGACGCCGTAGCCACGCGCGCCCTCGACCGGCGCGTTGTGGATCGCGGACAGGCACAGGCCGAGCACCGTACGGGTGTCGCGCGGGTCGATCACGCCGTCGTCGTAGAGGCGGCCGGACAGGAACACCGGCAGCGACTCGGCCTCGATCTGCTGCTCGACCATCGCCCGGATCGCCGCGTCCGCGTCCTCGTCGTAGGGCTGGCCCTTCGCCGCGGCCGACTGCCGGGCGACGATCGAGAGCACCCCGGCGAGCTGCTGCGGGCCCATCACCGCGGACTTGGCGCTCGGCCAGGAGAACAGGAAGCGCGGCTCGTAGGCCCGGCCGCACATGCCGTAATGGCCGGCGCCGTAGGAGGCGCCCATCAGGACGGACAGGTGGGGCACCGTGGAGTTGGCGACGGCGTTGATCATCATCGCGCCGTGCTTGATGATGCCGCCCTGCTCGTAGTCCTTGCCGACCATGTAGCCGGTGGTGTTGTGCAGGAACAGCAGCGGGGTGCTCCGCTGGTTCGCCAACTGGATGAACTGGGCGGCCTTCTGGGACTCCGCGCTGAACAGCACGCCCTGCGCGTTGGCCAGGATGCCGACCGGGTAGCCGTGCAGGCGGGCCCAGCCGGTGGCCAGGCTGGCGCCGTAGAGCGGCTTGAACTCGTCGAAGTCGGAGCCGTCGACCAGCCGGGCGATCACCTCGCGCGGGTCGAAGGGCACCTTGAGGTCGCCGGGGACGATGCCCAGCAGCTCCTCCTCGTCGTACCTCGGCGGCTCGGCCAGCGGGTCGGGGCCCGGGCCGGGCTTGCGGTGGTCGAGCCGGGCGACGATCCGGCGGGCCAGCCGCAGCGCGTCCGCCTCGTCCACCGCGAAGTGGTCGGCGAGGCCGGAGGTGCGGGCGTGCATCGCGGCGCCGCCGAGCGACTCGTCGTCGGCCTCCTCGCCGGTGGCCATCTTGACCAGCGGCGGGCCGCCGAGGAACACCTTGGCGCGCTCCTTGACCAGCACGGTGTGGTCGGACATGCCGGGGACGTACGCGCCGCCGGCCGTCGAGTTGCCGAACACCACGGCCACGGTGGGGATTCCGGCGGCGGACAGCCGGGTGAGGTCCCGGAAGAGGGCGCCGCCGGGGATGAAGATCTCCTTCTGGCTGGGCAGGTCGGCGCCGCCCGACTCGACCAGGTTCACCAGCGGGAGGCGGTTGTGCAGCGCGATCTCGTTGGCGCGCAGGGCCTTGCGCAGCGTCCAGGGGTTGCTGGCGCCGCCGCGCACGGTGGGGTCGTTGGCGGTGATCACGCACTCGACGCCCTCGATCACGCCGATGCCGGTGACCAGCGCGGCGCCGACCTGGTAGTCGCTGCCCCAGGCGGCCAGCGGGGACAGCTCCAGGAACGGCGAGTCCGGGTCGATCAGCAGCTCGATCCGCTCACGGGCCGGCAGCTTGCCGCGCTTGCGGTGGCGCTCCAGGTACTTGGGGCCGCCGCCGGCCAGCGCCTTGGCGTGCTCGGCGTCCAGGTCGGTGAGCTTGGCGAGCATCGCGGCGCGGTGTTCGGCGTACTCGGGCCCGGCCGGGTCGACGCGGGTGGGCAGGACGGTCACAGCGGCCTCTCCGGGCTGTCGAGACGTACGGTCGGGCTGTCGGGTCGCGGTTCGGAGGCCCGGAGCGGTTCCGGAGCCAGGAGCGCCGTCGGGATGTCGAGGTGGCGGGAGCGCAGCCACTCGCCGAGGGCCTTGGCCTGCGGGTCGAAGCGGTGCCGGGCGGCGACGCCCTCGCCGAGCAGGCCGGTGATGGTGAAGTTGACCGCGCGCAGGTTCGGGAGCAGGTGCCGGGTGACGTCCGACTGCTCTGTTTCAGGGAGGAGTTCGCGCAGCCTTTCCACCGTGAGGGCGTGCGCAAGCCAGCGCCAGCCGGCCTCGGAGCGGGCCCAGACGCCGAGGTTGGCGTCGCCGCCCTTGTCGCCGCTGCGGGCGCCGGCCACCAGGCCGAGCGGGGCCCGGCGGGTCGGCCCGGCGGTCAGCGGTTCGGGCAACCGCTGTTCGGCGGTGGTGACTTGGCCGGTGACCGGCGTGGGTGGGACGGCGATCCGGCGGCCGTCCGGCAGGACGGCGGTGTGCTCGACGGCCTTGGCGTCGACGTAGGCGGCGGTGAACACCCCGTACGGCGCGCCCGGTCCGGGTGGGGCGGTGAGGTGGAAACCGGGGTAGCCTGCCAGGCCCAACTCCACTGCTGCCTTGCCGAGTTCGCGGCCGACCCTGGCCGGGTCGGGGTCGCGGGCGGTCAACCGGAGGAGGGCGGAGGCGGCTTCCTCGGTCGGGGCGTCCGGGTGGTCGGTGCGGGCGAGCGTCCAGCGCAGTTCGGCGGGGCGGGCCTCCGGCGGCAGGGCCGCGGCGAACTGCCGTTGCACCAGGGCGGCTTTGGCCTCGATGTCCAGGCCGGTGAGGACGAACACCACCTCGTTGTGGTGACCGCCGAGCGAGTTGAGGCCGACCTTCAGCGTGGCCGGCGGGGCCTCGCCCCGTACGCCGTCGATCCGGACCCGGTCCGGTCCCTCCTCGGTGAGCCGGACGGTGTCCAGTCGGGCGGTGACGTCCGGGCCGAGGTAGTGCGATCCGCCGGTCTCGTACAGGAGTTGGGCGGTGACGGTGCCGGTGGTGACGGCGCCGCCGGTGCCCGGGTGCTTGGTGATCACGCTGGAGCCGTCGGCGTGCAGCTCGGCGATCGGGAAGCCGGGGTGGGTCACGTCGTGCTCGCGGAAGAACGCGTAGTTGCCGCCGGTCGCCTGGGCGCCGCACTCCAGGACGTGCCCGGCGACGACCGCCCCGGCGACGGCGTCGAGGTCCTCCGGAGTCCAGCCGAACCGGGCGATCCCGGGGCCGGCGACCAGCGCCGCGTCCGTCACCCGGCCGGTGACCACCACGTTCGCTCCCGCACGCAGACAGGCCGCGATGCCGAAGCCGCCGAGGTAGGCGTTGGCGGCCAACAGGCCAGTCGGCAGGCCGAGTTCCTCCCGGCGCGGCAGCAGGTCGTCGCCCTCGACGTGCGCGACGGCCGTCTCGACTCCCAGCCGCCGGGCCAGCTCGCGCAGTTCGTCGGCGAGCCTGGCCGGGTTGAGGCCGCCCGCGTTCACCACGATCGTCACGTCGCGCTCGCGGGCCAGGCCGAGGCACTCCTCCATCTGCCGCAGGAAGGTCCGGGCGTACCCGCGCGACGGGTCCTTCAGCCGGTCCCGCGCCAGGATGAGCATGGTCAGCTCGGCCAGGTAGTCCCCGGTGAGCACGTCCAGCGGCCCACCGGTGAGCATCTCCCGCACCGCCGCGAAGCGGTCCCCGTAGAACCCCGAGGCGTTGCCGATCCGCAGTACCGCGCGTTCGCGCATCAATGCGCCTCCCCTGACGGTGAGTTGGCGGCACTCCCGCACGAGCGCCGTCGGGCAGCAGCGTGGCACCGCCCGAAGAAAAAAGCAATCATGCCTGCTTGTTTTCCTGAGATCACGGCCACCCGCCGCGATCACCCGGCTCCGGTTCGCCGCCCGCGGGGACCGATCAGTTTTCGAGAAGCACCCGGTCGGGAGCCGCGCCTAGCGTTGCGGTCATGAGCGACATCACCATTCACTGGTCCTTCCTTCCGCACACCGACCCCGAGGCCTCCCTCGCCTTCTACCGCGACCTGCTCGGCTTCGAGGTCCGCAACGACGTCGGCGGCGGCGCGATGCGCTGGATCACCTTCGGGGCGCCCGGCCAGTCCGGCGTCTCGGTGGTGCTGGAGCCCCCGGCCGCCGACCCCGGCGTCACCGAGGAGGAGCGCAAGACGATCACCGAGATGATGGCCAAGGGCACCTACGCACGGCTCGTCCTGGCCACCGCCGACCTGGACGCCACCTTCGACCGGCTGAAGTCCGGCGGCGCCGAGCTGGTGCAGGAGCCCACCGAGCAGCCGTGGGGCCTGCGCGACTGCGCCTTCCGCGATCCGGCGGGCACCATGGTCCGCTTCAACGAGGTGCGCTGAACCGGTCGGCACCCCGACACCAGCCGAAGCCCGGCAGCCGTAGCCCCGACGGGCCCGCCCCCGGCACCGGCCGGACCGGACCCCCTCGATTCTGGTTGGATCGAGGGGTACACCGCCGACCGTGACCGCGGGGACGGGCCCGCCCGATCGACAGGGAGAGACCGAACGATGCCCAAGAGGACGGACGCGCACCCCGCGTCGCACGCCGCCGACAGCCACGACCTGATCCGCGTCCACGGCGCGCGAGAGAACAACCTCAAGGACGTCAGTGTCGACCTCCCCAAACGCCGACTGACGGTGTTCACCGGCGTGTCCGGCTCGGGAAAGAGCTCGCTGGTCTTCGACACCATCGCCGCCGAGTCCCAGCGGCTGATCAACGAGACCTACAGCGCCTTCGTCCAGGGCTTCATGCCCACCCTGGCCCGCCCCGAGGTGGACGTCCTCGAGGGCCTGACCACCGCGATCATCGTCGACCAGCAGCGGATGGGCGCCGACCCGCGCTCCACCGTCGGCACCGCCACCGACGCCAACGCGATGCTGCGCATCCTCTTCAGCCGCCTCGGCACCCCGCACATCGGCTCGCCCAAGGCCTTCTCCTTCAACGTCCCCTCGATCAGCGGGGCGGGCGCGGTCACCGTCGAGCGCGGCGGCAAGACCGTCAAGGAGCGGCGCAGCTTCAGCATCACCGGCGGCATGTGCCCGCGCTGCGAGGGCCGGGGCAACGTCTCCGACATCGACCTCACCCAGCTGTACGACGACAGCAAGTCGATCTCCGAGGGCGCGATCACCATCCCCGGCTGGAAGACCGACAGCTGGTGGACGGTCGGCATCTACGCCAACTCGGGCTTCCTCGACCCGGACAAGCCCATCCGCAAGTACACCAAGAAGGAACTGCAGGACTTCCTGTACCGGGAGCCGACCAAGGTCAAGGTCAACGGCGTCAACCTCACCTACGAGGGCTTGATCCCCAAAATCCAGAAGTCGATGCTCTCCAAGGACAAGGACGCGCTCCAGCCGCACATCCGCGCCTTCGTGGAGCGCGCCGTCACCTTCACCACCTGCCCCGACTGCGAGGGCACCCGGCTCAGCGAGGCCGCCCGCTCCTCCAGGATCGCCGGGATCAGCATCGCCGACGCCTGCGCGATGCAGATCAGCGACCTCGCCGCCTGGGTCCGGGGGCTCGACGAGCCCTCGGTGACGCCACTGCTCACCACCCTGCGCCAGGCCCTCGACTCCTTCGTGGAGATCGGCCTCGGCTACCTCTCGCTGGACCGCCCGTCCGGCACGCTGTCCGGCGGCGAGGCGCAGCGGGTCAAGATGATCCGCCACCTCGGCTCCTCGCTCACCGACACCACGTACGTCTTCGACGAGCCGACCACCGGCCTGCACCCGCACGACATCGACCGGATGAACAAGCTGCTGCTGCGCCTGCGCGACAAGGGCAACACCGTGCTGGTGGTCGAGCACAAGCCGCAGACCATCGCGATCGCCGACCACGTGGTCGACCTCGGCCCCGGCGCCGGTACGGCGGGCGGCACGGTCTGCTACGAGGGCGGTGTCGACGGGCTGCGGAGCAGCGGCACCGTGACCGGCCGCCACCTGGCCGACCGGGCCCCGCTGCGGGAGAGCGTGCGCAAGCCCACCGGGCACTTGGAGATCCGGGGAGCGAACACCCACAACCTGCGGGACGTGGACGTGGACGTGCCGCTGGGGGTGCTCACGGTGGTGACCGGGGTGGCCGGTTCCGGCAAGAGTTCGCTGATCCACGGTTCGATCCCGAAGGGCGAGGGCGTGGTCTCCGTCGACCAGGGCGCGATCAAGGGCTCGCGGCGCAGCAACCCGGCCACCTACACCGGGCTGCTCGAACCGATCCGCAAGGCCTTCGCCAAGGCCAACGACGTCAAGCCGGCCCTGTTCAGCGCCAACTCCGAGGGCGCCTGCCCGACCTGCAACGGCGCCGGGGTGGTCTACACCGACCTGGCGATGATGGCCGGGGTGGCCACCACCTGCGAGGACTGCGAAGGCAAGCGGTACCAGCCCGCCGTGCTGGAGTACCGGCTGGGCGGCCGGGACATCGCCGAGGTGCTGGCGATGTCGGTGACCGAGGCCGAGGAGTTCTTCGGCTCGGGCGAGGCCAAGCTGCCGGCGGCGCACCGGATCCTGGAGCGGCTGGCGGACGTCGGGCTCGGCTACCTCAGCCTCGGCCAGCCGCTCACCACGCTCTCCGGCGGCGAGCGGCAGCGGCTCAAGCTGGCCACCCACATGGCGGACAAGGGCGGCGTCTACGTCCTGGACGAGCCGACCACCGGCCTGCACCTGGCCGACGTCGAGCAACTGCTCGGGCTGCTGGACCGGCTGGTCGAGTCCGGTAAGTCGGTCATCGTGATCGAGCACCACCCGGCGGTCATGGCGCACGCCGACTGGATCATCGACCTCGGCCCGGGCGCCGGCCACGACGGCGGTCGAGTGGTCTTCGAGGGCACCCCGGCCGACCTGGTCGCCGCCCGCTCCACGCCGACCGGCGAGGCCCTGGCCGAGTACGTCGGCTGGGACTGCCACAAGGTTGCGGCTGGGACTGTCGCAGGGCGGCGACTGGGGCTGTCGCGGGAGGTCGGCTGAGGCTGCCGCAGGGCGGCATCAGCCCAGCGGAAGGGCCATCTCCAGGATCCGCGCCGAGGCGTCCAGCACGTACGGCGTCTCGCCCCCGGTGTACGCGAACCCGCGCCGCAGGTAGAAGGCGGCGGCGCGGGGGTTCGCCTCGTGCACCCCGAGGAGCATCCGGTCGGCGCCCAGGCCGCGCGCCCAGGCGAGGGCCGCGTCCAGCATGGCGTCCGCGACGCCGCGCTCGCGGCCGCGGTGCGCCGGGTCGACCCAGACGCCGATCAGGTCGACGGCGCCGGGCTGCTCCTTGGTGACGACCGACAGCATCGTGCCGACCCACTCCCCCTCGGCGTCGACCGCGACCAGGCCGACCTTGTCGGGTTCGTTGACCCAGTTCGTCCGGGCCCGCCAGTTGCCCTCGCCCTGGTGGCTCGCGTACTCGTGGGTCTCGCCGAACGCCATGGGCGTGTCGAGGAGTTGGGCGAGGCGCACCTTCCGCAGGCGCTGCCAGTCCTCTCGGCCGATCCGCTCGATCCGGTACTGCACGTTCTCCCCCGTCACCCGGGCCGTCACAACGACGCTGCCTCCGCCGCCGGTGATCACCGGCGGCGGAGGCAGGATAACCGCAGCTCACACCGCGATGCGCACGACGGCCAGCACCGCGGCCCGCACGACGGCCCGCACTGCGGCTCGCATCACAGCCGGCACTGCGGCTCGCATCACAGCCCGCGTCACGGCCCGCGTCACGGCTTGATGCGGACCACCTGCGGGTCGTGGTCGCTCGCCTGCTGGGCGAACTCGGAGTTGATGTGGACCACGTCGTACTTGGCGTAGCCGACCTCGGGGCTGACCAGGATGTGGTCCAGCACCTGGGAGTTGCCCTGGTAGACGTAGGAGTACTGCTCGGTCTCCGGCAGCTCGTTCACCAGGTCGCGCAGCACGCCGCCCTTGGTGAGCGTCGCCAGGGCGGGCGAGAACTGGTAGTCGTTGAAGTCGCCGAGGGAGACGACCTTGGCCTCCTTGTCGGCGGCCAGCAGCTGGGAGAGGAAGGCCTGCTCGACGGTGGCCTGCTTGACCCGCTGCACCTCCGAGCTGCGGGTCGGCTGCTGGAACCGGCTGTCGATGCCCTGGTCGCCGCCCTTGCTGTTGAAGTGGTTGGCGATCACGAAGACCTTCTGGCCGCGGAAGACGAACTGGCCGACCAGCGGCTTGCGGCTGTTGGTCCAGGCCTCGTCGCCGGGCTGGATCCGGCCGGGCGAGGCGGTCAGCGCGGCGGCGGCGCCGGTGCCGGTGACGCCGACGGCGGTGGTGGCGTTGCCGCCCGCGATGTCGGTGAAGGAGACCCGCTGCGGGTTGAACAGGAAGACCTGGCGGATGTTGCCGCCGGGCTCGCCGCCGTCCTTGCCGTCCTGCGGGTCGATCGAGCGCCAGTCGTAGGCCGGGCCGCCGGCCGCCTTGATCGCGGCGACGAACTTGGCGACGGTCTGGCTCGCGTCGACCGTGCCGTCGTTCTTGGAGCCGTTGTCGTCCTGGATCTCCTCCAGGGCGACGATGTCGGGCGAGCGCAGGTTGGTGACGACGCCCTGGGCCAGCTGGGCGAACTTGGCGTCCGGGTTGTTCGGGGCCAGGTTCTGCACGTTGTAGGTGGCGAGGGTGAGTTCGCGGTCGCTCGCCTGGGCGGTGACCTCGCGCTGGAGGTGGTTGTCCTTCAGCGTTCCCACGGTGCCGGCGACGAGCGTGTAGCCGCCGAAGTTGTTGTAGTCCAGCGGGCCGGTGGTGGCGCCGGTCAGCTCGTCGCCGACGTTGGCCACCGGAAAGGGCTGCTGGGAGACCGGCGCCTGCTGCTGCACCATCAGGCGGCCGACGTTGGGCTCGCGGTAGGACTCGTACAGGACGCCGCCGCGCTTGCTGCGCTGGTCCTGGCGGTCGGCGGCGACCCACAGCTCGTTGTACTGGTCGGTCGCCTGGACCACCCGGACGTCCTTGACCTGGACGAGCATGCCCTCCAGGGACTCGTAGAAGTCCAGGGCGTACTTCTCCGGGTCGAGCTTCACGGCGTCGATGGTCCCGTCCGCGCCGGCCGCCGGGGAGTAGG
Organism: Kitasatospora sp. NPDC051164; assembly: GCF_044455625.1. Classification (NCBI taxonomy): domain Bacteria; kingdom Bacillati; phylum Actinomycetota; class Actinomycetes; order Kitasatosporales; family Streptomycetaceae; genus Kitasatospora; species Kitasatospora sp. NPDC051164. The sequence continues at coordinate 145,632 of NZ_JBITFB010000010.1, forward strand.
TGCCGGGGATGTTGCGGGTGTCCACGACCACGGGGGCGGGCAGCGGGTTGCCGGCGGAGACGACCGTGATGCCCGGGGCGGAGATCTCGGTGACGGACTGCGAGCCGCCGGAGTAGCTCGGGTAGTACTCGGTTACCTTGCCGCTGACCAGCACCGAGTCGCCGACCTTGACGCTCGGGGTGCCGCCGGTGAAGACGAAGATGCCTTCGCTGGTGGCCGGGTCGGCGTCCGGGTTCGGGTCCTGGATCCAGAAGCCCTTGGAACTGCCGTACGCGCGTACGCCGGTGACGATGCCGGGCACGCCGGTGACGGGCTTGCCGGCCTGCGGGGATATCCGGGTGGTGCCCTGGACGTCGTGGATCCGCAGCGGGCCGGCCTCGGTCGGGGCGGGGGTGGCGGCGCCGGCGGCGTTGGCCACCGGGAGCGGGACGAGCACCAGCGAGGCGGCGAGCGAGGCCGGGACGAGGGCGGCGCGCAGCAGGGTTCTGTGCGGGCGGGATGCGGGGGCGGTGGTCACCGGGGCAGGTCTCCTAGCTCCGTCGTGCGGCACGGTCGTGGCACGGCGGTCCGGGCGGAGGCGCGGTCGAAGCGCGCGCTACTCGCGTAGAGGAAGAGCAGGGGACGGACGCCCGCCCCCCGCGGCGCCCCTCAAGATACGCGCGTAGAAAATGCCCCGACAAGACCTCGTCAGTGAACTGTCGGTTCCGCCCAGGTGACTTGACCGACGGTCAGCCCGGCCTGCTCACAGTCTTCTCACAGCCCGCTCCCGGCGGACTCCCAGGAAGCCTCGACGCGCTCCACGACCAGCTCGCACAGCTCGTGGGTGCGCAGCGCGTCGTGGGCGTCGAGGGTCCGCCCGGCGCGGACGGCGTCCAGGAAGGCGAGCACGCACTGCTCGATGCCGCGCTGGCGGGCGACCGACACCCAGTCGCCACGGCGGCGCACGGTCGGCTGGCCGCGGTGGTCGATCACCTCGGCCAGGTTGTGCACCTCGCGCTTGGAGTCGCCGCCGGAGACCTCCAGGACCTCCTCGGTCGAGCCGGAGACCCGGTTCATGATGCCGAGCGCGGTGAAGCCCTGCCCGCCGAGGGTGAGGACCACGTGCTCGACCAGGCCGTTGCGGCTGCGGGAGCGGACGTCCACGTGCTCGATCTCGCCGGGGACGAGGAAGCGGAGCAGGTCCACGACGTGGATGAAGTCGTCGTAGACCAGGGTGCGGGCCTCCTCGGGCAGACCCTCGCGGTTCTTCTGCAACACGATCAGGTCGCGCGGGCGCTCCTTGGCCTGGACGTAGCCGGGCGCGTGGCGGCGGTTGAAGCCCACCATCAGCGAGCGGCCGGTGCGGTCGGCGAGGTCGACCAGTCGGCGCGCGCCGTCGAGGGTGTAGTCGAGCGGCTTGTCCACGTAGACGTCCACCCCGGCGGTGAGCAGCCGCTCGACGATCGGGACGTGTTGGTCGGTGGCGGCGTGCACGAAGGCGGCCCGGATGCCGGAGCCGATCAGCGCGCCGAGGTCGGTGAACCGGTGCTCGGCCGCGATCCGGTACGCGTCACCGATGCGGTCCAGCTTCGCCCCGTCCCGGGTCATCAACCGCAGATCCAACCCCGGCAACCCGCCCAGAACCGGCAGATACGCCTTCTGCGCAATATCGCCGATCCCGATGACCCCGACCGGAAGAAGGTCGCTGTCGGGGACAGAGGTCGAACTCATCGGATTCTCCACACGCATGTCGACACCATCACCCCCACTCTATTCACCGGCTCCCGCACGCCACCAACCCGTCACGGTGCTTCACATGGGAGACACCGGACGCGCCGGGACACCCGTCGAGTGGGCTGGTGGGTCAGCAGGGCCCGGCGGTACGGCCGGGCTCAGGCGGCCAGCAGGGATTCCGCGATGCCGCGGGCCCGCCAGGCGGCGTCCGCGGTGCCCTCGCGCAGGGCGGTGACGATGGCGCCGTCCATCAGCAGGGCGAACTGCCGTGCGCGGCGGTCCGGTTCGGGGATGTCCGCATCCCGCATGAGCTGCTCGACCAGTTCGATGACGCGCCTCTTGTGCAGCGCCGCCATCTCGCGGGCCGGGCTGGCGCGGTCGGCGATCTCGGTCATCGTGTTGATGGCGACGCAGCCGCGGTAGTCCTGCGCGGCGAACCGTTCGGCCAGCGCGTCGAAGACGTTGAGCGGGTGGCCGCCGTGGGCCGCGACCCGCTCGGAGAGCCAGGCGCGCCACCGCGCGTCCCGGCCTTCCAGGACGGCGGTCACCAGGGCCTCCTTGCCGGCGAAGTGCCGGTAGAAGGAGGCCCGGCCCACACCGGACTCGGAGAGGATGCGCTCCACGCCGACCGCGTGGATCCCGTTGGCGTAGAAGAGGGACTCTGCCGTGCTCAGCAGGCGCGCCCGTGCGTTGACTGCCATGTACGCGATCCTAACCGCTCTTGACGCCAAACGGCACCGGTCGGTACCGTCCTCCAGTCGGTACCGATCAGTACCGTTTTTGCGGGACATTCGTACACGGGGGACGCATGAACGAGGACTGGGCCGAGGCCGCCGTCGAACTGGTCGCCGGCTACACGGTGGTGAACGCGGACGGCGAAGCGGTCTCCTCGGTGCCCAGGGCACTGGTGGCCTTCCAGGGCGGCTTCGTCAAGCTGCGCCTGCCCGACACCGGGACGGTGCAGGTGGTCTCCGCCCCCGCCGTCCGCCTGATCACCCTCACGACCGGGTGACCCCGGCGGTCGGGCCCTCCGACCGCCCCCACCGACCAGCGGCTGCACGGCCGCCCGGGCCGGGACGCCGCGCCACCTGCACACGGCGCGGCCGCCCGACCCGGGACGCCGAGCAGCCGCACAGCCTTTCCGGACCCCTCGCTGACGGACCCTCCCGCTTTCCGGACGCCCCCACCACAGCCCCCGCCCCAGCCCCCGCCGCGCTACGCGCCCGCGGCGGCCGCCTCGGCGAGGGCGTCGAGGACGGGGCGGATCAGCGGGTGCCCGTCGGCGCCGGCCCGGACGGCCGCGAAGACCCGGCGGGTGGCGAGCTCGCTGTCCACCGGGCGGACGGCCACCTGGCCGAGGTCGACGCCGCGCAGCGCCGAGCGCGGGACGAGGGCGACCCCGGCGCCCGCCGAGGCCAGCGCCACCACGGCCCGGAAGTCGTCCGAGGAGTGCAGCAGCCGCGGCTGGAACCCGGCATGCTCGCAGGCCAGCAGGACCACGTCGTGGCAGGGGTTGCCCGGGTAGGGGCCGATCCAGGGCTCGTCGGCCAGCGCGGCGACGGCGAGCGGTCCGGCCTCGCCGGCCAGCCGGTGGCCGAGCGGCAGGACGGCCTCGAAGGGCTCGGCGTACAGCGGCACCCGGGTGAGCCGCGCGTCGTCGGCGCGCAGGGCGCCGCGGTACTCGACGGCCACCGCGAGGTCGGCCCGCCCCTCCAGGACCATCGGCAGGCTGGCGTCGCCCTCGGCGTCCAGCACCTTGAGCCGCACCCCCGGCGCGCGCTCGCCGAGCAGGCCGATCGCGGGGGCGAGCACCAGCCCGATGCCGGTGGCGAAGGAGGCCACGGTGACCTCGCCGGAGACACCCGCGCTGTAGGCGGCGAGGTCGGCCTCGGCGCGTTCCAGCTGGGCGAGCACGACGTCGGCGTGGCCGAGCAGGATCTCCCCGGCGGCGGTCAGCCGCACACCCCGGCCCTCACGGGCGAGCAGGTGGTGCCCGGTCTCCTGCTCCAGGGCGGCCAGCTGCTGGGAGACCGCGGAGGGGGTCAGGTAGAGGGCGGCCGCCGCGGCGGTCACGGTGCGGTGGTCCGCCACGGCCCGCAGGGTCCGCAGCCGTCGTGCGTCGATCACAAGCCAATTCTGCCAGCGCGGCGGACCGGACCGGGCAGGCCGGGGTTCTCGACCGGAAGGATCGGCCCGCGGCGGGAGCGCGGGGTCGGACGGAGGTACCACCGGTGACGTATTTCCGGACGAGATCGCTTCACTTCGTTGACCGCCGGGCCGGGCGGCGCTTGGCTCGTGCCCAACGGGCCGCGGGGGTCGAGCGGGCCCGGCACCGTCATCTGGGGAGGATGATCGATGACCACCGCACGCACCCGCCGCCGGCTGGCCCGCGCCGCCTGCGTCCTGGCCGCCGCCACCGCGGTCGGCGCCGTGATGCCCGCCGCCGAGGCCCGGCCGCCCAAGGGCGACACCGCCCGGGTCAGCGAGGGGCCCAAGGGCGAGGGGCTCGACGGCGACTCGTACGGCCTCGGGCTGACCTCCGACGGCCGCTCCGTGCTGTTCAGCTCGACGGCGACCAACCTCGTCCCCGGTCACACCGATGCCACCGAGGGCCTCTACGTCAAGGACCTCCGGAACGGGCACGTCCAACAGGTCGACCTGGCCGACGACGGCTCCCGGCTGGACGCGAGCGTCTACGACGCCTCGATCAGCGGCGACGGCCGGTACGTGGCGTTCAGCACCGCCGCGACCAACGTGGTGCCCGGCCAGCAGAAGCACGAGTACGACGTCTTCGTCCGCGACCGGTGGACCGGCCGCACCGAGCTGATCAGCGCCGGCACCGGCTCGACGTCCGACGACCAGTCGATCCGCAGGGCCATCAACCCCAGCCTGAGCTGGGACGGCCGCTACGTGGCCTTCGCCTCCGACCGCACCGACCTCGGGGCGACGGTCAAGCGCGGCAAGGTGAACGTCTACGTCACCGACCGCCGGACCCACACCACCCGGCTGATCACGGTCGGCGCCGACGGCACGCCCGCCGACCAGAACTCCTTCGAGCCGACCCTGAGCGCGGACGGCCGGACCGTCGGTTTCACCTCGCGCGCCGGCAACCTGCTCCCACCCGGGCAGGACCCCGCCGGCACCTTCGGCACCTCCGCCGACACCTCCGGCACCTCCGACCCGGCCGACGACGCCACCGCACCCACCACCGGCGCGCAGCCCCGGCTGGCGGTGCCCCGGTTCTACCCCTTCTACGTCTGGGACGCCCGCACCGGCCGGATCAGCGGCGCCAGCTACGACGAGACGGGGGCCTTCCGGGCCTCCGGCCAGGACGGCCGGATCAGCCCCGACGGCCGCTACGCCGTCTACAGCGTCCCCCAGCCCGGCGGGCGGCCCGGCTCGCACGGGGTCCACCTGGTGGTCTACGCCCGCGAGTTGGCCACCGGCACCGTCACCCAGGTCAGCACCCCGCTCCCCGGCACCACGACGGACCTCTCCTCGTCCGAGCCCGTCATGACCTACGACAGCCGCTGGGTGTACTTCACGTCCGACGTCGAGACCCTGGTGCCCGACGACACCAACCAGCAGACGGACGTCTTCCGCCGCGACCTGTGGACCGGACGCACCGAGCGGGTGAGCCTCACCCAGGACGGTTCGCAGAGCACCGCCTCGTCGTTCACGCCGTCCGTGGACGCCTTCGGGGGCACCGTGGTCTTCAACGCCACGGACGGCGACCTCGTCCCGGGCGACACCAACAACCTCACGGACGTCTTCCGGCGCCGCCTCTGACGACACCGGCTTCGGCGGCGCCGGCGTTGATGGCACCGACATCGATGACACCGGCTTCGGCGGCACCGGCGTCGATGGCCTGATCCGATGCCGTCGATGGCCTGACTCCCTTGCGGGATACGTCCGTTGACGAATTTTCCGCCGAGATCACCCCCGGCCGTTGACCGTCGCTCCCTCCCGGCGATTGGCTCTCCAGGAGCCCGTCGCCGGGAGGGAGCCCGGCGGCAGAGGCGATCACTGGGGGAGGACAACGCCCATGACCCGCAACACCCGAACCACCCGCAACCGGTGGTTGGCCGGCAGCGGCAGCATCCTGGCGGCCGCCGCCGTGCTGGCCACGGTCGCCGTTCCGGCCCAGGCCGCCCCGGCGCCGCGCGGCACCGTCCAGGTCAGCGTCGGGCTGAACGGCGCCGTGCCGGACAACCAGTCGTGGAGCAAGGGGATCAGCGCGGACGGCCACTACGCCCTGTTCACCTCCTGGGCCACGAACCTGGTGTCCCAGCCCGCGAAGAGCGGACGCGACGCCTACGTCCGCGACCTGCGGACCGGCGGCACCGAGCGGGTCAACCTGGCCGACGACGGCTCGGTGCTGAACGGCTTCACCGACTACGTCGCGATCAACGCCGACGGCCGCTACGTCGTCTTCGAGAGCGACGCCGACAACGTGCTGCCCTGCCTGCCGGTCCAGGGCCGGACCGAGGTGTACGTCCGCGACCGCAAGACCGGCCGCACCGAGCTGGTCAGCGGCGGGCTCACCAGCACCGACACCGACAAGTTCCACGCCTCGTACGCGCCCTCGATCAGCGCGAACGGCCGCTACGTGGCCTTCGTGTCCTCCCGGACCGACCTCGTTCCGGCCCTCCAGGGCGGCGACCCCTCGCTCGCCAGGCCGTACACCTGGGACTACAACATCTACGTCACCGACCGCTGGACCGGCAAGACCCGCCTGGTGTCCCTCGGCGCGGACGGCAAGCCGGGCGACAGCATGTCCCTCAACCCGACGATCAGCGCGGACGGCCGCACCATCGGCTTCACCTCCTTCGCGTCCAACCTGCTGCCGGCCGAGCAGACCCCGGCCCTCGCCGCCCCGGCCGCCGAGGCCGCCGCCGCTGCCACTGCTGCCACCGCCGCCCGGCCCGCCGCGCCCGCCGACGTCGAGCTCGCCCCGGGCACCGCCCCGGCCCTGCCCCGCGGCGCCCGGGCGGGCCTGGCGCAGCCGAACCTGGCCCGGCCGACCACCGGCGCCTACTACACGTACGACGTGCAGTCCGGCCACATCTCCGCCGCGAGCCTCGGCCTCGACGGCAAGCTCGGCTACGCGAGCTTCGACGCGACGATCAGCCCGGACGGGCGGCGCGCGGTGTACGCCCTGCCCGAGCCCGGCGGGTCGACCGACGGCCACCGGTACCACCTGGTGCTGTACGTCCGGGACCTCAGGAAGGGCACCGTGACGAAGGTCAGCGGCGGTCTGCCCGGCACCACCTCGGTCGGCACCTCCGACCACGGCAGCATCACCGCCGACAACCGCTGGATCTACTTCTCCTCCGCCGCCGACAACCTGGTGGCCGGCCCGCAGCACCCGGGCTGGGACGTCTACCGCCAGGACCTGCGCACCGGCCGCACCGAGCGGGTCGCCACCGCGCCGGACGGCTCGTTCGGCGACGGTTCCTCGGTCGACCCCTTCGTGGACGCCCACGGCGACACCGTGGTCTTCGGCTCGACCAGCGGCAACCTGGTCACCGGCACCAAGGGTCCGGCGACCGGCGGCTACCAGGTCTTCGCCCGCCCGTCCGGGCACCACGGCGACGGGGACGACGACCAGGGCCAGGACGACGACTGATCCCGCCGACCCGGCCGATTTGGCTGATCCCGCTGGTCCGACTGCTCCGAAAACCGCGAACGGGGGCGGGACGTCGGCCGGGCCGGCGTCCCGCCCCCGAAGCGGGAGGGTGGGGCGGATGGTCTGGTGAGCCGTGCGGCGGAGAGGCATCGACGCGCCTCCGCCGCACGGCGGTCGTGAGCCCGCGGGCCGGTCCGGTTCCGAGCGGACCGGCCCGCGGGCAGTCTCGGTGGGGTTGCTCCCCCAGCGGGTAGCACCCCCAGCGGGCTGCTCCCCGGCGGTTACTCTCCCAGCGCGGCGCGCGCGTCCACGAAGGCGGCGACGGCGCGCTCGACGTCCTCGGTGGAGTGCGCGGCGGACAGCTGCACCCGGATCCGGGCCTGGCCGTGCGGGACCACCGGGTAGGAGAACCCGATCACGTACACGCCGCGCTCCAGCAGCAGTTCGGCGAGCCGGCCGGCCTCGGCCGCGTCGCCGATCATCACCGGGGCGATCGGGTGGTCGCCGGGCAGGATCTCGAACCCGGCCTCGGTCATCTTCGTGCGGAACAGCGCGGTGTTGGCCGCCAGTCGCTCGCGCAGCTCGTTGGACTGCTCGACCAGGTCGAGCACCTTCAGCGAGGCGGCCGCGATCACCGGGGCCAGCGAGTTGGAGAACAGGTACGGGCGGGAGCGCTGGCGCAGCAGGGCGACGATCTCCCGGCGGGCGGCGACGTAACCGCCGGAGGCGCCGCCGAGGGCCTTGCCGAGGGTGCCGGTGATGATGTCCACGCGGTCCATCACGCCGTGCAGCTCGGGGGTGCCGCGGCCGCCCGCGCCGACGAAGCCGACGGCGTGCGAGTCGTCCACCATGACCATGGCGTCGTAGCGGTCGGCCAGGTCGCAGATCTCCCGCAGCGGGGCGACGTAGCCGTCCATCGAGAAGACGCCGTCGGTGACGATCAGGCGGCGGCGGGCGTCCTGGGTCTCCTGGAGCTGCTTCTCCAGGTCGGCCATGTCGCGGTTGGCGTAGCGGTGGCGGCGGGCCTTGCTGAGCCGGATGCCGTCGATGATGCTCGCGTGGTTCAGCGCGTCGGAGATGACGGCGTCACGGTCGTCGAGCACGGTCTCGAAGACGCCGCCGTTGGCGTCGAAGCAGGACGAGTAGAGGATCGTGTCCTCCTGGCCGAGGAACGCCGAGAGGCGGTCCTCCAGCTGCTTGTGGACGTCCTGGGTGCCGCAGATGAAGCGGACCGAGGCCATCCCGTAGCCCCAGCGGTCCAGGGCGTCCTTGGCGGCGTCCAGCACCTCGGGGTGGTCGGCCAGGCCGAGGTAGTTGTTGGCGCAGAAGTTCAGCACCTCGCCCGGCTTGCCGCCGCCGGTGACGGTGACCGCGGCGCTCTGCGGGGTCCCGATCACCCGCTCGGGCTTGAACAGGCCGGCCTCGCGGATCTCGTCGAGGGTGGTGGCGATGTCGGCGCGCACGTTGTCGAACACAACAGGCTCCTTTTGCGTCGGCGGGGTGGCTCAGGCGGTCCAGTCGAGGATGATCTTGCCGCAGTTGCCGCTCGCGGCGTCGTCGAAGGCGGCGGCGAAGTCGTCGGCGGCGTAGCGGCCGGTGATCACCGGGCTGAGGTCCAGGCCGCCCTCCAGCAGCACGGACATCGCGTACCAGGTCTCGAACATCTCGCGGCCGTAGATGCCCTTGATGGTGATCATCGAGGTGACGATCCGCGCCCAGTCGACGGCGAAGTCGTCGGCCGGCAGGCCGAGCATGGCGATCTTGCCGCCGTGCGTCATGTTGGCGATCATCGACTGCATCGCCTCGGGGCGGCCGGACATCTCCAGGCCGACGTCGAAGCCCTCGCGCAGGCCGAGCTTCTGCTGGCCCTCCTCGATGGTGTGCTCGGCGACGTTGAGCGCCAGCGTCACACCGACCTCGCGGGCCAGGTCGAGGCGGTACGGGGAGACGTCGGTGATCATCACGCTGCGGGCGCCGGCGTGCTTGGCGACGGCGGCGGCCATGATGCCGATCGGGCCGGCGCCGGTGACCAGCACGTCCTCGCCGACCAGCGGGAAGGACAGCGCGGTGTGCACGGCGTTGCCGAACGGGTCGAAGATCGCGGCCACGTCCAGGTCGACCGGCACCCGGTGCACCCAGACGTTGGAGGCGGGCAGCGCCACGTACTCGGCGAAGGCGCCGTCGCGGTTGACGCCCAGGCCGACGGTGTTGCGGCACAGGTGGCGGCGGCCGGCCAGGCAGTTGCGGCACTTGCCGCACACCAGGTGGCCCTCGCCGCTGACCAGGTCGCCGATCGCGATGTCCGCGACGCCGGCGCCGATCTCGGCGACCTCGCCGACGAACTCGTGACCGAGCACCAGCGGGGTGTTGATGGTCTGCTGCGCCCAGCCGTCCCACTTGCGGATGTGCAGGTCGGTGCCGCAGATGCCGGTCCGCAGCACCTTGATCAGCACCTCGTTGGGGCCGATCTCGGGCTTCGGGACATCGATCATCCAGAGGCCGGGCTCGGCCTTCTGCTTGACGAGTGCCTTCACGGGGGCGGCTCCTGACGCGCGGGGGGACGGCCTTCGGGGGTCGGGCAGGCCGAGGTGGCCCGGTTCGGCCGGTCCTGGCGGACGCACTCCGGGCAGGCAGAAATCTGCCTGGTGGGAGGGGGTGCGGTCCATCGAGGAATTCTTAAGGACGGCCACAGCTGGGCTAAACGATCGTGCCCGAGTGGCGGCCGGCAGGGGGTGCGGCATGCCGGTGCTCACTCGTTCGGCCGAGCGCGGAGCGGCGGGCGCGACTCCAACCGGCGGGTGGACGGGGACATTTGGAGGGGCTTGACCGGTTCTAAGCGGGTTTGACGGTTCCTGATGGCGGCCGCCAGCCGGATTGGGGCACTCGGCTGACGACGGGCCCGTTCGGATCAGCCGGGAACCGACCCGCGCGCGGCCCGGCGGCAGCGGTGCTTACGGTGGCGACGCTTCCCCCGCGCCCCGTGGAGCAGCACTCCGGGGCCCCAGCCCAAGGGGCCGACCGCCCCAGAGAGGCGCTCTCGCCACATGACCAAGACCCGACGGCCGCGACCGGCCGCCATCCGCCCGACCGGTGCGCGACCGGCCGGTGCGCACTCCGCCGGTGCCGGCTCGGCCGTTGCGCGATCGACCGCTGTCCGTTCGGCAGGGCGCGTGACCGCCGCCGCCCTGGCCCTGACCGGCCTGCTCGCCACCGCGGCCTGCTCCGGCGACTCGAAGCCCGCCCAGCCGGCCGGCGGCCCGGCGGTCGCCGGCGAGCCGGCCGCGCTCAGCCCGTCCCCCACCACCTCGGTGAACGTGTCCCCGGGCGCGGTGGTACCGCTGACCCCGGCCGTCACCTCACAGTTGGACTCCGCGATCCAGCAGGTGATGAGCCAGGCCTCCGTCCCCGGCATCTCGGTCGGCATCATCACGCCCGGCGGCACCTACCAGAAGTCCTTCGGCATCGCCGACAAGGCCAGCGGCGCAGCGATGGACCCCGGGCTGTACTCGCGGATCGGCAGCGAGACCAAGACCTTCACCGCGACCGCCGTCCTGCGGCTGGTGGACCAGGGCAAGGTGGCCCTGGACGACCCGATCTCCAAGTACGTGGACGGCGTCCCCGGCGGCGACGGGATCACCGTCCGCCAGCTCGGCGAGATGCGCAGCGGCCTGTTCCCGTACAGCTCCGACCCGGACTTCGTGAACACGCTGATCAGCAACCCGAACCACGTGTTCACCCCCGACCAGCTGCTCGCCTACGGGTACAAGCACCCCGCCGTCTCCCCGCCCGGCACCCAGTTCCAGTACAACAACAGCAACTACATCATCCTGGGCAAGCTGATCGAGAAGGTCGGCGGGCAGCCCGCCGGCGCGTTCCTCAAGGACCAGGTGTTCACCCCCGCCTCGCTCGCCAAGACCAGCTTCCCCGTCGACGCGAGCATCCCCGACCCGCACTCCCACGGCTACACCGACCAGACGCCCACCGGGGCGATCGAGGACGCCACCAACTGGAACCCGTCCTGGGCCTGGACCGCCGGGGCCGTCATCACCACCCTCGCCGACCTGGAGAGCTGGGCCAAGACCATGGCCACCGGCACCCTCGTCAAACCGGCCACCCAGGCCGAACGCCTGAAGACCCTGCCGACCGGCGACCCCGGCGTCACGTACGGCTTCGGGCTGTTCAACAACTACGGGTGGATCGGACACAACGGCTCGATGCCCGGCTACGAAAGCGTGGCCGTGTACCTGCCGGAGGCGCAGAGCACGCTGGCGATGCTGCTCAACACCGATGTGCTGTACCAGGGTTCGGAGCCGTCGTCGCTGTTCGCGAACGCGATCACCAAGATCATCTCGCCGAAGAACGTCTACTCGATCCCGCCGGCGACCGCCGCGCCGTCGGCGCCGGGCTCGGGGTCGGCGTCCGGTTCGACCTCCGGCTCGCCGTCCGCCTTCGCCACGATCACCGGCGGCACGGGCTCGCCGTCGGGGCCGTCGGCCACCGCGAGCGGCACCGGCTCGCTGCGCGTCTCCTGACCTCCCGCACCCACCCGCCGGCGGCCCGAACGGACCCTTTCCGTTCGGGCCGCCGGCGTTCCGCCCGTGTTCGGCCTTTCAGTGTCAGCAGTGTTGACGATTGACGATCCGTCAGATTCCGAGCACCTTGCCGAGGTCGTACGAGACCGGCTCCTCCAACTGCTCGTAGGTGCAGCTCTCCGGAGTGCGGTCCGGCCGCCAGCGGCGGAACTGCGCGGTATGCCGGAAGCGGGTGCCCTCCATGTGGTCGTACGCGACCTCGACCACCCGCTCGGGACGCAACGCGATCCAGGACAGGTCCTTGCCGCCGGTCCAGCGGCTGACCGCGCCGGGCAGCCGGCCCTCGGCGTGCGCGGCCTCGTCCGCCCAGGCGCCCCAGGGGTGCCGAGCGAGGTCGTCCATCCGCAACGGGGCCAGCTCCTCGACGAGTTCGCGGCGGCGGGCCATCGAGAAGGCGGCGCAGACGCCGACGTGCTGGAGCTTCCCCTCGGTGTCGAAGATGCCCAGCAGGAGGGAGCCGACCACCGGGCCGCTCTTGTGCTCGCGGTAGCCGGCCACCACGCAGTCGGCGGTGCGCTCGTGCTTGATCTTGTACATGGTCCGCTCCCCCGGCCGGTACGGCTGGTCCAGCGGCTTGGCGACCACCCCGTCCAGTCCGGCGCCCTCGTACTCGGCGAACCAGGTCTGCGCGAGGTCCCGGTCGGTGACGGCGGGGGCGGTGAACACCGGGTCGGCGGCCTCGGCGAGCGCCGCCTCCAAGGCCGGGCGGCGCACCGACAGCGGCTCGTCCAGCAGCGAGTCGTCCCCGAGGGCGAGCAGGTCGAAGGCGACGAAGGAGGCCGGGGTCTGCTCGGCGAGCAGCTTCACCCGGCTCGCGGCGGGGTGGATGCGCTCCAGCAGCTCCTCGAAGCGCAGGCGGCCGTCACGGGCGATCACCACCTCTCCGTCCAGCACGCAGCGGGGCGGCAACTCGCGCCGGAAGGCCTCGACCAGCTCGGGAAAGTACCTGGTCAGCGGCTTTCCGGTGCGGCTGCCGAGTTCCACCTCGGCTACGTCGCGGAACACGATGGTGCGAAAGCCGTCCCACTTGGCCTCGTACTGCATCCCGGGCGGGATCTTGGCCACCGACTTGGCGAGCATCGGCGCCACCGGCGGCATCACGGGCAGGTCCATGCGTCCGATCCTCGCCCCGTTCCCGCCGGGGCGCGCGCCAGGCTCGGGGGGCGTTCGCCGGGGTTTGGGGGTGTGCGCGGGACTCGGGGGGCGCACGGGGCCCCGCGCGCTTAGCGTGAATGGCATGGGCTCAGCCGTGGAACTGGAAGTCGCCGGGCGCACCGTCCGACTGTCGAACCCGGACAAGGTGTACTACCCCGAGCGCGGCTTCACCAAGCTGGACGTCGCACAGTACTACCTGGCCGTCGCCGACGGAGTGCTGCGCGGCCTGCGCGACCGCCCCACCACACTGCAGCGCTTCCCGGACGGCGTCGACGGCGAGTTCTTCTACCAGAAACGCGCCCCCAAGGGCCTGCCGGACTGGCTGCCCACCGCGCGGATCAACTTCCCCAGCGGCCGCTCCGCCGACGAGATCTGCCCCACCGAGCCCGCCGCCGTCCTGTGGGCGGCCAACCTCGGCTGCCTCACCTTCCACCCCTGGCCTGTACGGCGCACCGACACCGACCACGTGGACGAACTGCGCATCGACCTCGACCCGCAACCCGGCACCGACTTCCACGACGCCGCCCGCGCCGCCCACGAACTGCGCGCCCTCCTCGAGGAGCACGGACTGCGCGGCTGGCCCAAGTCCTCCGGCGGACGCGGCCTGCACGTGTACGTGCCGCTCGAACCCGAGTGGACCTTCACCGACGGCCGGCACGCGGTCATCGCCCTCGGCCGGGTCCTGGAACAGCGGATGCCCGGCAAGGTCACCACCGCCTGGTGGAAGGAGGAACGCGGCGAACGGATCTTCGTCGACTACAACCAGATGGCCCGCGACCGCACCATCGCCTCCGCCTACTCCCTGCGCGCCCGCCCCCGCGCCACCGCCTCCACCCCGCTGCACTGGGACGAACTCGACGACGCCACCCCCGAGGACTTCGACCTGCGCACCGTCCCGGCCCGCTTCGCCGAACTCGGCGACCTCAACGCGGAGATGGACGGCCAGGCGTTCCGCCTCGAAGGCCTCCTGGAGCTGTACGACAAGCAACTGCACGACGAGGGCCTCGGCGAACTCCCCTACCCGCCCGACCACCCCAAGGCTGCAGGCGAACCCACCCGCGTCCAGCCGAGCCGGGCCCGCAAGCAATGAAGGCAGCGGCATAGGCTGGCCCTTTCGACGGTTGGGGGCGCGGATGGGCGTGGAGACGGGCGTGCGGGGGCTGGCGGAGATCCTGGCGGACGCGGCACGCGGGGTGTTCCCCCCGCCGGACGGATCGGTCACGGTGGTGTCGCAGCCGTCACCGCGCGAGACCGGAGTGGTGTCCTTCGCCGCCCACGCGGTCGTCTTCACCGACGAGGACCCGGCCTGGGTGCACTCGACGCTCGCCGCCACCCCCGGCGACGCGCTGTCCGCCCCGCTCTGCCCGCCCTTCCTGACCGCCTTCGGCGAACGCACCGGACGCACCGTCAACAACATCGACCTGCTGACGGTCGCCGACCGCCTGCCGGGTGAGCCGCCGCTGCCACTGACCGAAGTCCGGGACCGCGAGCACCCCCGGGTGCTCCGGGCCCTGCGCTACCGCGAGGACGTCCGTGTCTTCACCACCGACGGCGGCGTCACCGACGGCGGCGTCCTCATCCTCGGTCGCGGCGTCGCCGGCCGCTGGGAGTGCGCCGTCGAGGTCGACCCGCACACCCGGAACCGCGGCCTCGGCCGCACCCTCGCCGGCGCCGCCCGCCACCTCCTCCCCGAAGGCGACACGATCTGGGCCCAACAGGCCCCCGGCAACGCCCCCAGCGTCCGCGCCTTCCAGGCCGCCGGCTATCGCCCGATCGGCGCGGAAGCGCTGCTGGTGGCGGACCGGCCGTAGCGCACCCCGGTCACCCGTCCGACGGCTTCCACATCACCCGTACCCGGTCGGCCTCGGCGTCGAACCCGAGGAACGGCGCCCGTGTGTCGCCTTCGAAGTACATCGGCACCGATTTACCCAGCCGCCGTCCGATCGCCGCCAGGAACCCGCAGAGGACGTCCAGCCGCTCCTGGCCCTGCAGCTCCCACAGCGAGACGTCGAAGTCGATCTGCTCGTCCCCGAGGAACCGGAAGATCGCGCACACATCGGCGGTCGGCCACACGCACAGGTTCGGGCACTCGGCGTCGGCCGGGCGTGACAGCACCGTCGCGGCGCTCGGGAGCGGCAGGACGGTCCTCCCCTCGGAGTACTGGTACGACCAGCCACGCTCCACGACGAGGTCGAGCACCGCCTGCCAGTCCGCGGCCGTGGTGTTGGCGATGTAGACGTCCGGCAGGGTGCCCCCACCGGACGGATCGAGCAGCCACGCGACGTCGTCCCACAGCAGATCCGGCATGCCGCCATCCTGCCCGGGCACACCCGGCCGCACCGAGCGATTATTCGGGCCGGGCGCCCGCCGGGGCCAGCTCGGCGATGATCCGCACCGCGTCGGCGATCTGCCCGTCGGTCAGGTCGCCGCGGGCGGTCAGGCGCAGGCGGGAGATGCCGTCCGGGACGGACGGGGGGCGGAAGCAGCCGACCGCGAGGCCGGCCCGGCGGCAGTCGGCGGCCCAGGCGACGGCGGCCTCGGGGCCCGGGGCGCGGACGGAGACCACGGCGGCGTCCGGCTCGCAGGCGTGCAGGCCGGCGGCGGTGAGTTGCCGGGCGAGGGTGCGGGCGACCTCGCGGGCGCGTTCGGCGCGGGCCGGTTCGGCGCGCAGCAGGCGTAGGGCGGCGAGGGCGGCGCCGGCGGCGGCCGGGGCGAGGCCGGTGTCGAAGATGAAGGTGCGGGCGGTCTCGGTGAGGTGGCGGATCACCCGGCGCGGGCCGAGGACGGCGCCGCCCTGGGAGCCGAGGGACTTGGAGAGGGTCGCGGTGGCGACGGTGTCCGGCCGCCCGGCGAGCCCGGCCGCCGCGAGGGCCCCGGTGCCGCCGGGGCCGAGGACGCCCAGCCCGTGCGCGTCGTCCACGAGCAGGGCGGCGCCGTGCGCGCGGACGGCTTCGGAGAGCGCGGCCAGCGGGGCGGCGTCGCCGTCCACCGAGAACACCGAGTCGGTGACGACGAGCGCCCGCCGCTGCGTCCGGGCGGCGAGCACTTCGGCGACGGCCGCCGGGTCGCTGTGCGGGGCGCGGTGGACGTCGGAGCGGGACAGCCGGCAGCCGTCGATCAGGGAGGCGTGGTTGTAGGCGTCGGACACGATCAGGGTGTCCGGGTCGGTGAGCGCGGTGAGCGCGGCCAGATTCGCCGTGTACCCGGAGGAGAACACCAGTGCCGCCTCGGCCCCGCAGAACTCGGCGAGCTCCTCCTCCAGTTCGGTGTGCAGCGCGGTCGTCCCGGTCACCAGCCGCGAGCCCGTCGCCCCGCCGCCCCAGCGCAGCGCGGCCTCCGCCGCGGCCCGGGTGACCTCGGAGTGCCGGGTCAGGCCCAGGTAGTCGTTGCCGGCGAGGTCGAGCACCGGGTCCTCGGCGGGCCGGCTGCGCAGGGTACGCGTGAGGCCGGCCTCGGCGCGCAGCTCGGCGGCCTCGTCGAGCCAGTCGAAGACGTTCGCCGGAGCGAGCTCGGCGGTGTGCGGTTCGGACGCAGGCGGGTGGACCATGCCCGGCACTCTGGCACGGCCCTCGCGGGCCAGGCAATGTGCCGCTCGGCACAGCTTCGGGACACAAGCCCCGTGTCGTTCACTCAGCGGCGGTCGGTGGGGGGTTGTGGGCGTGGAAGCCGTGGCAGTCCGCGGACCTGCCGGAGCACGCGTGCTGGTCGCTCGTGGACGAGAACGATCTGAAGCCGCTGGCCGGCCCGGACGGGAAGGCCGTCGAGCCCAAGCCGGCCCGGGAGATCGCCACCCTCGAGAAGCCCGAGTCCGGGGACCGCGACTACCGCTGCACCGTCATGTGGACGGGCGGCGCCTTCCTGCTCGACGTGGACATCAGGCCGCCGTGGAACGGGGTCGACGCGGACCGCGCGAGCGACGCCCGCCTCGGCTCGGTCACCCCGCTGGATTTCGGGCCCGGTGCGACCGGCTGGATCGTGAACCACGACAGAGTCCGGCTCTACGTGTCGTGCGACTTCCAGGGCACGCAGCCGGACACCGGCCGCGCCGCGCCGCCCTACGTCGGCGTGCAGGTCAGCGGGGACCACATCGACGGCACCTCCCCGGCTGGGGTGGGGCAGGCGTACGCGGACATCGCCCTGAAGGTCGGCCGGGCCGCCGCGACCGCGTACGAGTGCCGCAACACCGTGCAGCTGCCCGCCGCCGCCCCGCGCGTCCCCTCCTAGCCCCGGGCTTTGCCCGGGGTGGCCGCGAGCAGGCAAGATAGCCGGGTGACCCTCCTTGATCTGATGCCGAAGCCCGCCACGCCCGACGCGCTGTACGAGACGTTCGCCGCCTGGGCGGAGGAGCGGGGGATCACGCTGTACCCGGCGCAGGAAGAGGCGCTGATCGAGTTGGTGTCGGGGAACAACGTGATCCTGGCGACGCCGACCGGGTCGGGCAAGAGCCTGGTGGCGGCGGGGGCGCACTTCGCGGCGCTGGCGGAGGGGCAGCGGACCTTCTACACCGCACCGATCAAGGCGCTGGTGTCGGAGAAGTTCTTCGACCTGGTGAAGATGTTCGGCACCGAGCAGGTCGGCATGATGACCGGCGACGCGAGTGTGAACCCGACCGCGCCGATCATCTGCTGCACCGCCGAGGTGCTCGCCCAGATCGCGTTGCGCGACGGCACGCGGGCGGACATCGGCCAGGTGGTCATGGACGAGTTCCACTTCTACGCCGAGGCGGACCGCGGCTGGGCCTGGCAGATCCCGCTGCTGGAGCTGCCGCAGGCGCAGTTCCTGCTGATGTCGGCGACGCTCGGCGACGTCCGCCGCTTCGAGGAGGACCTGACCCGCCGGACCGGCCGTCCGACGACGGTGGTCCGCAACGCGACCCGCCCGGTGCCGCTGTTCTACGAGTACCGCCGCACCACGATGCACGACACGCTCGAGGAGCTGCTGCAGACCGGCCAGGCGCCGGTCTACGTCGTGCACTTCACGCAGAAGGAGGCGGTGGAGCGGGCGCAGTCGCTGATGAGCATCAACATGTGCTCGAAGGCGGAGAAGGAGGCTATCGCCGACCTGATCGGCAACTTCCGCTTCACCACCAAGTTCGGCCGCAACCTGTCCCGTTACGTGCGCCACGGCATCGGCGTGCACCACGCGGGCATGCTGCCGAAGTACCGCCGACTGGTCGAACGCCTCGCCCAGGCGGGCCTGTTGAAGGTGATCTGCGGCACCGACACGCTGGGTGTCGGCGTCAACGTGCCGATCCGCACGGTGCTGTTCACGGCCCTGTCCAAGTACGACGGCACCCGGGTGCGCATCCTGCGTGCCCGCGAGTTCCACCAGATCGCCGGGCGGGCCGGCCGGGCCGGCTTCGACACCGTCGGCCAGGTGGTGGCGCAGGCGCCGGAGCACGTGATCGAGAACGACAAGGCGATCGCCAAGGCCGGGGACGACCCGAAGAAGAAGCGCAAGGTGGTGCGCAAGAAGGCGCCGGAGGGCTTCGTCGGCTGGACCGAGGAGACCTTCGAGAGGCTGATCGGCGCCGACCCGGAGCCGCTGGTGTCCCGGTTCAAGGTGACCCACGCGATGCTGCTGTCGGTGATCGGCCGCCCGGGCAACGCCTTCGAGGCGATGCGCAAGCTGCTCACCGACAACCACGAGGACAAGGTGGCGCAGCGCCGGCACATCCGCACCGCGATCGCCATCTACCGCTCGCTGCTGCAGGGCGGTGTGGTGGAGCGGCTGCCGGAGCCCGACGCCGACGGCCGGATCGTCCGGCTCACGCTGGACCTGCAGGAGAACTTCGCGCTCAACCAGCCGCTGTCGACCTTCGCGCTGGCCGCCTTCGAGCTGCTCGACCCGACCTCGCCGTCGTACGCGATGGACGTCGTCTCCGTCGTCGAGGCGACCCTCGACGACCCGCGCCAGATCCTCGCCGCGCAGCAGAACAAGGCGCGCGGCGAGGCGGTCGGCGAGATGAAGCGGGACGGCATCGAGTACGAGGAGCGGATGGAGCGGCTCCAGGAGATCACCTACCCGAAGCCGCTGGAGGAGCTGCTCACCCACGCCTACGAGGTGTACCGAGGGGCGCACCCGTGGATCGGCGACCACCAGCTGCAGCCGAAGTCGGTGGTCCGCGACCTGTACGAGCGGGCGATGACTTTCTCGGACTACGTCGGCTTCTACGAGCTGGCGCGCACCGAGGGCATCGTGCTGCGCTACCTGGCCGGCGCGTACAAGGCGCTGGAGCAGACCGTCCCCGAGGACGTGAAGACCGACGACCTCAAGGACGTCATCGCGTGGCTCGGCGAGCTGGTCCGCCAGGTCGACTCGAGCCTGCTGGACGAGTGGGAGCAGCTGGCCAACCCGACCGATCCGCAGGCCGCCGAGGTGCGGCTGGACGACAAGCCGGCGCCGGTCACGGCCAACGCGCGCGCCTTCCGGGTGCTGGTCCGCAACGAGATGTTCCGCCGGGTCGAGCTGTGCGCGCTGGAGCACTACGAGGAGCTCGCGGCGCTGGACGGCGAGTACGGCTGGGACGCGGACCGCTGGGCGGACGCCATGGACGGGTACTGGGACGAGTACGACGACCTGAGCACCGGCCCGGACGCGCGCGGCCCGAAGATGCTGATCATCGAGGAGGAGGACTCCGCCTGGCGGGTCCGGCAGATCTTCGACGACCCGGAGGGCGACCACGACTGGGGCATCAGCGCCGAGGTGGACCTGTTCGGCTCGGACGAGGAGGGCCGGGCGGTGGTGCGGGTGACCGCGGTGGACCGGCTCGGCGGCTGACGGATCGTCAACAGCGAAGGGGGTCCGGTTTTCCGGGCCCCCTTCGGCTTTCACCCTCGGCGGGCCCGTCCGGACGGAAGGGGCCACGAGCGGGGCCCGTCACATCCAACGAACGGGCCGGTCACATCCAGACGAACGCCGAGCCCGCCGCGTAGGAGAGCGCGCGGGTGGCCTCGTCCAGGGTCTGCTCGGTGCTGGGCGCTGCCGAGCCGGTCGGCGTCGGAGTCCCGGCGGCGGGTGCCCCCGTGGCGGGCGCGCCCGTGCTGCTCGGGGTGGAGGCGGCCGGGCGGCCGTCGCCGGTCCGCGAGCCGGTGACCGTCACGTAGTGCCCGACCGCCTCGACCCGCGGGTCGCCGCCCGGGTTGGCGCCGGCGGGCTGCGCGGGGGCGGCGGTGGCGTCCGCGAGGATGAAGGCGACCGATCCGGGCTTGGCCCGCAGGGCCTCGGCGGCCTTGACGGCGGAGGCCTGGTCGGGGAAGCGCAGCAAGGTGACGTTGCTGAGCACCGGGCGGTCCTGGCCGGTGAAGCTCACGGTCAGGTACGCCTGGCAGCCGCTGTCCTTCAGCGGGTCCTGGGCGCGGTCCTGGAGCACCTCGGCGCAGTTGTCGCCCTGCCGGGCCCCGTTGCGCCGGGCCTTGAAGGTGCCGACCTCGACCGGGCGCTGGGCCGGGAAGAAGTTGTCGACGTTGAGGCCCTCGGGGTCGGTGCGCGGCGGCGGGGAGCCCACCACCGGCGGCGTCTTCGCGGCGTCCTTGGCGGACGGGCCGAGCCCGGGTATGTAGTCGCCGGGCATCGGGCGGGTGATGATCCATCCGCCGGCCACGACCACGCCGACCACGACGACCCAGCCCACCGCCCGACGGCCGGTCAGCCGTCGGCCCCGCCTGGGACCGGCCCCCTCGGCGACCTGCTGTCCCGCCTGGCCTGCCCGGTCTTCCTGCCCTGCCCGGCCTTCCCGGCCTTCTCCCGGAGTCGGGGTGCGCTCCCCCTGCGTGGTCATGGCGCAGATTCTAAGCATCCCGGGGGTGGCGTGGGTCACGGGGGCGGGGGTTGTGGATCATCGTCCGCGCCGGGCTTGCGCTCCGCTCCCGTACGGCCCGTCCACCCCCGACCGCTACCCGCCGGTAACCTTCGTCCGGCGTCCGCGTCAAGCTCGTGACCAGCGGCGGAGCCGTGACCTTCGACACTGTGGCAATCGGCACATCCTCACACCGATCTTCTGGCGGGTTTGCTCTGGCGCCGCTCGATCACCAGCAGGCAGGATCGCCCCATGGATCTGCTCGATACCCTCACCGCCAAGGGCCTGCGCGGCGACGTCCCGACCCGCGAGGAGGCCCTGGCCGTCCTCGCCACCACCGACGACGAGCTGCTCGACGTGGTCGCCGCGGCCGGCAAGGTGCGCCGACGCTGGTTCGGCCGCCGGGTCAAGCTCAACTACCTGGTGAACCTCAAGAGCGGGCTCTGCCCGGAGGACTGCTCGTACTGCTCGCAGCGGCTCGGGTCCAAGGCCGAGATCCTCAAGTACACCTGGCTCAAGCCGGACCAGGCCGCCGACGCCGCCCGCGCCGGGGTGGCCGGCGGCGCCAAGCGGGTCTGCCTGGTGGCCAGCGGCCGCGGCCCGACGGACCGCGACATCGACCGGGTCACCGACACGATGGCCGCCATCAAGGACGCCGACCCCGCGGTCGAGATCTGCGTCTGCCTCGGCCTGCTCTCCGACAACCAGGCGGAGCGGCTCAAGGCGGCCGGCGCTGACGCCTACAACCACAACCTCAACACCTCCGAGAGCACCTACGGGGCCATCACCAGCACCCACACCTACGCGGACCGGGTGGACACCGTGCAGAAGGCCCACGGCGCGGGCCTGTCCGCCTGCTCCGGCCTGATCGCGGGCATGGGCGAGAGCGACGAGGACCTGGTCGACGTGGTGTTCGCGCTGCGCGAGCTCGGCTCGGACTCCGTTCCGGTCAACTTCCTGATCCCCTTCGAGGGCACCCCGCTCGCCAAGGAGTGGAACCTGACCCCGCAGCGCTGCCTGCGTATCCTGGCGATGGTCCGCTTCGTCAACCCGGACACCGAGGTGCGGATCGCCGGCGGCCGCGAGGTCCACCTGCGCACGATGCAGCCGCTCGGCCTGCACATCGCCAACTCGATCTTCCTCGGCGACTACCTGACCAGCGAGGGCCAGGCCGGTCAGGCCGACCTCGACATGATCAAGGACGCCGGCTTCGAGGTCGAGGGCGCCGGCGAGGCCACCCTGCCGCGCCACCGCGCCGACATCGCCGACGCGGCCCAGGCCACCGGAGGCTGCGGCACCGCAGCCTCGGCCTGCGGCAGCGGCGGCGGCTGCGGCCCGTGCGGCGGCCACTCCCACGCCCCGGCGGAGGCCACCACCGCCCCGGCCGAGCCCGCCACCCCGGACGGCTCGGAGGACGACGAGCTCCGCAGCGACCTCGTCAAGGTCCGCCGACGCGGCGCCGGCACCGAACTCGCGCCCAACGCCTGACCGTTCCACCGCTCTGGAGAGTCGCCCACCATGCCCCAGCTGTCCGCGGACACGCTGCTCACCCTCGACCGCGCCCACGTCTGGCACCCGTACGGGCCGATGCCCGGCACCGTCACCCCGTACGTGGTCGAGTCCGCGTCGGGCGTACGGCTGCGCCTGGCCGAACCGGTCGCGGGCGGCCGGCGCGAGCTGGTCGACGGGATGTCGTCCTGGTGGGCGGCGATCCACGGCTACCGGCACCCGGTGCTGGACGAGGCCGTACGCGAGCAGCTGGGGCGGATGAGCCACGTGATGTTCGGCGGGCTCACCCACGAGCCCGCCGTGCGGCTGGCCGCCAGGCTGGTCGAGATCACCCCTGAGCCGCTGCAGCACGTCTTCCTCGCCGACTCGGGCTCGGTCTCGGTCGAGGTCGCGATGAAGATGTGCCTGCAGTACTGGCAGTCGATCGGGCGGCCGGGCAAGCGCCGGCTGCTGACCTGGCGCGGCGGCTACCACGGCGACACCTTCCACCCGATGTCGGTCTGCGACCCGGACGGCGGGATGCACCACCTGTGGGGCGGGGTGCTGCCCGGCCAGCTCTTCGCGCCGCAGCCGCCGGCCGGGTTCGACGCCCCGCTCGACGCCGAATACGCCGCGCAGTTCGAGGAGCTGATGTCGCGTCACGCGGACGAGCTGGCCGCCGTCATCGTCGAGCCGGTGGTCCAGGGCGCGGGCGGCATGCAGTTCCACTCCCCCGCCTACCTGCGGATGCTGCGCGAACTCTGCGACCGGTACGGGGTGCTGCTGGTCTTCGACGAGATCGCCACCGGATTCGGCCGCAGCGGCGCCCTGTTCGCCGCCGACCACGCGGGCGTCTCCCCGGACGTGATGTGCCTCGGCAAGGCCCTCACCGGCGGCTACCTGACCCTGGCCGCCGCACTGTGCACCGGCGAGATCGCCGACGGGATCAGCCGCGGCGAGATGCCGGTGCTCGCGCACGGCCCGACCTTCATGGGCAACCCGCTGGCCTGCGCCGCCGCCAACGCCTCGCTGGACCTCCTGCTCGGACAGGACTGGGCGGTGCGGGTCAAGCGCATCGAGGGCGGGCTGCGCGACGGCCTCGCGGCAGCCGCGACGGTGCCGGGTGTCCACGACGTACGGGTCCAAGGCGCCATCGGCGTCGTCCAGTTGGACCACCCGGTGAACGTCCCGGCGGCGACCGAGGCGGCCGCCCGGGAGGGCGTCTGGCTACGCCCCTTCCGCGACCTGATCTACACGATGCCCCCCTACGTGACGGAGGACGAGGACGTGGCACGGATCGCTGCCGCCGTGACCGCCGCGGCGGTGGCGGGATGAGCGCGCGCATCCTCTTCGTGACCGGGACGAACACGGACGTCGGCAAGACCGTCGCCACGGCGGCTGTCGCCTCGGCGGCGCTACAGGTCGGCCGCAGGGTCGCCGTGCTCAAGCCGGGCCAGACCGGTGTGACCGCCGAGGAGCCGGGCGACGCCGCTGAAGTCGCCCGCCTGGCAGGCGAACTGACGCTCCGCGAGCTCGTCCGCTACCCCGAGCCGCTGGCCCCCGACACCGCCGCCCGGCGGGCCGGGATGCCGTACCTCTCCCCCGCCGAGGTGGTGGCCGAGGTCGCCGAACTCGCCGCCACGCACGACCTGGTGCTGGTCGAGGGCGCCGGCGGCCTGCTGGTCCGCTACGACGACGAGGGCCGCACCCTCGCCGACCAGGCCCGGGCCGTCCTCGACGCCGGACTCGACGCCGAGGTCCTGCTCATCGCCTCCGCCGGACTCGGCACGCTCAACATCGTCTCCCTCACGGCGGAGGCCCTGGCGGCGCGCGAACTCCCCCTCACGGGCGTCCTCGTCGGCTCCTGGCCCGCCGCCCCCGGCCTCGCCGAACGCTGCAACCTCGCCGACCTGCCGCGCTCCGCCGGCGCCCCCCTGCTCGGCGCCCTGCCGGAACGCGCGGGCTCGGCCGAGGACTTCACCGCCATCGCCCGCACCTCCCTCGCCCCCGAGCTGGGCGGCAGCTGGAACGCGGAGCACTTCGCACACCTCCACCAGCCCGAATAGGCCCGGCTTCGCTCGAAGGTGTGATCTCTGCGCCCGAACCATGGGTACGGGCACTACGGCTCAATACCGTTCCTTCCATGACAGACGGGCTCACCGTGGACGAGGCCCTGCGGGCCTTGGCCGCCCTGGAGGCGGCGTGGAAGGACGACGACGAGGCGCTGTCCGCCCTGGCGGCGGGCAGCGCCCAGGAACAGCCGCTGCCGGCGCTGGTCGCCGCGTACGGCGAACACGCGATGGACACGCTGATGGCGCTGGCCTTCGGGCTGCGCTCCACCATGAGCGACGAGGAACTCGCCGAGATCTCCGATGCGGTCAGCTCCAACATCGGCGCCCGGATGAGCGCCCTGCTCACCCAGACCCTCAAGGCCTGGGGCACCCTCGCCGACCCGGAAGACTTCGCCATCACCAAGATCATCGCGCACACCGTGATCGACGCGATGCGGGCCGTCACCGAAGACCCCGGCAGGACCGAAGTCCTGCCCCTGCTCGCCACCTTCCGCAGCTACGCCCTCAACGACAGCTGAGAACCGTACGATCCGGCGCGGGCGTCGAACCCGCTCGACGCCCGCACGCGTCGGCTCCGGATCCAGAGCACCGACTGCCCTTGTCGGCCCGGTGCGGCCCCAGTTGGTGTGTAATCACGCTGAGTCGGGGGCACACCGGCGTGGGCGAGGGGAGATCCTGGCGGACGAGCTGCAACCAACCGATCCGCGGCAGGTGGGGCGGTACCGGATCACCCGCTCCGCCGATCACCGCCTGGCGTCCGCCACCGGTCGCCCACCCGATGCCCGGCGCCGTGGCCGCTCCGACGGTCTCTCCAGTGGTCTCTCCGCCGGTCACGCCGCCCGCGGGCGCGGCCCCACCGGTCCGCAACGTCTTCCCCTTCTGGATTGCCATCGCGGCACTGGCACTCGCCACGGTCCTGCCCCCGGTCGAAGGGTCATCGGTCGCCATCACGAGCCTGGCCCGCGGCTCCTGGCCGGTCGTCGCGGCCGTCGCACTCGGCGTCGGCACCTGCGCGGCAGCGTTGTTCCTCTCACGCCGCACCCGCACGCTTCCCGTCCCACGCTGGCCCCGGTACGTACACGCTCTCGCCGCCGTCCTCAATACCGGGCTGTTTCTCTACTACCTGGACAGGATTGCCATGGCACGGGGCTTCGACACCCTCAGCTCCGGCGCCTACAGCTACGGCCTCGGAGCCGCGATGCTCATCCACGGCCTCGTCCGGTTCCCCACCTCGACGAGGCGTGAACGCAAAGACTGAGCGCGAGGAAAGAGCCGGATCCGTGCCCTCGCAAGGACTTACGATTGGCTCTCATTCCGTACCCGCCCCAAGGAGTTCCACGCCGTGTCTCCCATCGCGCTGGTCACGCCCAGGTCCTGGCCGAAGTCCTCGCACAGCGTGTGGCAGTGGCAGTCGTTCCTCGCCGGCGTCAAGGCAGGCGACTCCGGTGCAATCTGACTTATCCTCAACTCCGGTGCCGCTGAGCTTCGCGGTGCTCGGCGCGCTGCGAGTGCAGCGCGCCGGTACCGCCCTCGATCTCGGGACTCCGCGGCAGCGGGCGGTGTTGGCCGCACTTCTGTTGCGGCCCGACGCGGTTGTGACGGTCGATCAGTTGACCGACGACCTCTGGGGCGACCGGCCGCCCGGTTCGCCCGTCGTCACCTTGCGGTCGTACATCTCGCAGCTGCGCAAGCTCCTGGAGCCGGTGCGTGAGACGCCCACCGTCCTGCTGTCCCAGGCCGGCGGGTACCGGTTGGCGATCGACGCGGACCGCGTCGACCTGTCGCGGGTCAAACAGCTGCAGGAGCTGGCCGGGAAGTGCTTCACCGAGCAGCCGGAGCGTGCCCGGGGTCTCCTGGCGGAAGCGCTGTCGCTATGGCACGGGGAACCGCTCCTCGACCTGCCGGGGCCGCTCATGCAGCGCGAGCGGGAACGGCTTTCGGAGCTGCGTCTCACGCTCCTGGAGGAGCGCCTCGCCCTCGACGTGACGATCGCCGATCCCGCCGCCTACCTGCCGGAGCTTGAAGCACTCGCCGACGCCCACCCGTTCCGCGAGCGCCTGCAAGGTCTGCTCATCCGCGCACTGCACCGGTTGTCCCGCACGCCCGAGGCCCGCGCGGTCTACGACGCGCTGCACTCGCGGCTGGTGGACCACCTGGGGATCGAGCCGGGGCCCGAGCTCGCCGCCCTGTTCCACGAGCTCGACGGAAGCGGAGCACCGGACCAACTCCCCCCGGCACCACCGTACTTCACCGGCCGACACGACCACGTCGCCCAGATCGGCCAAGCCCTGACCGCACAGACCGGTCCGGGCCTGCGGCTGGTGACCGTGACCGGCATGGCCGGGGTCGGGAAGACGGCCCTCGCCGTGCAGGCCGCGCGCACCGTGAGCCCCGACTTCCCCGACGGCAGCCTGTACGCGGACCTGCGGGGCGCCGACCTGGTCCCTGCCAGCCCGTCCGACATCCTCGCGGAGTTCCTGACCACGCTGGGCGTCCGGCCGTCAGCCGTACCCAAGGACCTCGCGGGCAGGTCCGCCCTCTTCCGAACCGCCAGCGCCGGCAAGCGACTTCTCATCCTCCTCGACAACGCACGCGACGACGCCCAGATCCAGCCCCTGCTCCCCGGCTCGTCGGACTGCGCGGTCGTGGTCACCAGCCGGACGGTGCTCTACAGCGTGCCGTCGGTCCTGAACGTTCCGCTGGACGTGTTCAGCGAGCACGAGGCGATCGGCCTGCTCGACTCCGTCATCGGCACGGCGCGCCGGTCCGCGCAGAGCGGCCAGGCCGAGCTGCTGGTCGAGGCCTGCGGCCGGCTCCCCCTGGCCGTACGGATCGCCGCAGCCCGACTCGCCGCGACTCCACGCCAACCGATCGCCGATCTCGTCCAGCGCCTGGCCGAGGACCGTGAGGGCATCGCCGCGCTCCGCACGAGCGACCTCGCCATCGAGCAGGTCTTCGACCTCAGCTACCGCCTGCTCCCACCACCCCTGGCGACGGCCTTCCGGCTGCTCTCCTGGGTGGAACCGGACATCGGCCTCGCGTCGGCGGCCGCGGTCCTCGCCCTGACGGAGGACCAGGCGGAGCGGCTCGCCGAATCGCTGGTCGACCAGGCGCTGCTGGAGTCGATGAGCGCCGGTCGCTACCGCTTCCACGACCTGGTGCGTGCCTTCGCCCGCCGAGCCTCCCTGCGGCTCGGCGACGACGAGCGGACCTCGGCCCACCACCGGCTGCTGACCCTGCTGCTCGGCCGCGCCCGGACGGCCTTCGCCCTCGCCGTACCCGGCGACCCCGTGGCCGACGTCTTCGGCGAGCCGAGCCCGCCGGCGACCCCCCGGCCGAGCCCACAGCCGCCCTCCCCGTCGAGCCCCCAGCCCACCCCACCGGCGACCCTGCGCCCGCCCGCCCGATCACCCTTCAGCGACCTGGCGGACGCCCGCCGGTGGGCACGGACCGAGACACCCGGCGCCGTGGCACTCGCGGCCGCCGTCGCCACCGCCGCCCTGCGCGATGCGGAATGCGGCACCGCCGTGCGATCGGCCATCGACCTGCTGATCGCCCTCAGCCCGCTCGGCCTGGGCGCCTTCGGCGGCCGCGCGGAGGAGGCCGCCCGCCTCCTCATCACCGCCGCCGTCGCATCCGGCGATCGCGCCGCGGAGGGCCGCTCCCGGTTCCTCCTGGGCACGATCCTGCTGGCCCGTGCCCGGCTGGACGAGGCAGGCACACAGGCCCGCCAGGCCGCACAGGCCTGCCAGGACGCCGCCGACCTGCCCGTTCTCCGGCAGGCGCTGAACGACCTGGGCCTGATCGCGCAAGCCGAGGGGCGGCACGAGGAGGCGATCGCCGCGTTCGACGAGGCGGCGGCTCTCGCCCGGCGGCTCGGCCACCGTTCGGGCGAGGTGGCGAGCACCGCGAACGCGGCCCTGTCCCGGATCCGCAGCGGCCACGCGGCAACCGCGGCAAAGACCTGCCGACTGCTCCTCGCCGAACCCGCCGGCGGAACCTCCGACCCCGCGATGACCGCGTACGTGCACTACGTCCTCGGCCTCGCCTACCAGGTGCTGGACCGACTCGACGACGCCGCCGCGCAGATGCGTTCCTGCATCGACTGCGCGAACCCCGCCCGCGACCTGGACCGCGAGTCGGCGGCCCGCAGCCGCCTGGCCGACCTCCTGCGCCTGCTCGGACGGGTCGACGAGGCCGTGCAGGAGGCGGAGCGGGCACTGGCCCTGGCGACGGAAGGCGGGCGACAGCGCGAACGCGCCCTCGCCCACCTGGTGTCGGCCAATGCGATGACCGCCCGTGGCGACCACCGCGCGGCGCGGCATCACGAGGCGGAGGCCCACCTGCTACTCAGCCGGCTGAGCGCTCCTGAGTCCGCCGACGCGAAGCTGCTGCTGACCGCGCTGGCCACCGCCGATCGCGCCCTCACCTGCTGCGAGGAATGACGATCACAAGGCCGGTCCCGTTCCACGCGACCGTGCTCGCCAGACAGTGCACGTCGGCCGACCCGCCGCAGGCCTGCACCGGCGGCTCGGCCGCCGAGCCGTGCCGCCCGGGATCTCCCGCGACCACGGCGACGGCACCCATCACCGACGCCAGGACCGCCGCACCGGCAACCACCGCGCGGACAACAACCTTTCGACCCACTGAGGACGCTCCTTACTCGTGTCCGACCAAGCGTCCGAACCCTCGCAGGAGTCGGTAGACAGCCGATCAACACGACGACGGTGCCCTGATGCCTCAGCCGCCTTCCCGGACCATGAACGGGCCGGTCTTCCACCCCAGGCGGGCCGGCCCGCCACTGGGCCAGTCCTGGTTCAGGTGGCGGCGGTTGTGGCCGAGGGCGCCCAGGTCGAGGGGGCGCAGGCTGCCGGATACCAGGCCGGCGGCCTCGGCGTCGGTCAGCGGCATGATGGTGTTGTACTGCGCGTCGTCGCCGCCCCGCCAGTCGATGAACTCGGTGAAGATCCAGACGAACCGCTGCGCGCAGGCCCGGCAGCGCCGGACGGCGACGGAGAAGTGCGAGTCGTCGACGACCTCCGCCTCGCGCTCGAACCCGTCGCCCTGACGCTCCCACGCCTCCCGCGCGTCCTCGCCGTAGCACAGCGCGCAGCCGAACTCGCTGATCGCTTCGCTCATCCCGTCCCCCTGGTCCCCGCGGTCGTCCCCAGGGGCCCATTATTCCGACAGGCATTTCCGCAGGCCGGGCCGGGGCTTCAGCGGGCCTCAGCAGGCCTCAGCTGGCTTCCGCGACCCTGAACGTGCCGGAGTTCCAGTGGAGGCCGGCCGGGCCGCCGGTGGGCCAGTCGTGCTCCAGGCGGCGGCGGTCACGGCCGAGGGCGCCCAGGTCGTGCGGGCGCAGTGTGCCGGATACCAGGCCGGTGGCCTCGGCGGTGGTGAGCGGCATGACCGTCACGTACTGGGCGTCGTCCCCGCCCATCCAGTCGACGGACTCGGTGAAGATCCAGACGAACCGCTGCGCGCAGGCCCGGCAGCGCCGGACGTCGACCGAGAAGTGCGAGCCGTCCACCACCTCGCTCTCCTGCTCGAACCCTTCCCGCTGCCCCCGCCACACGGCTTGCGCGTCCTCGCCGTAACAGGTCGCGCAGCCGAACTCCATCATCGGCCTTCTCATCGGTCGACTCCTTGTTCCGCCTGTTCCGCGAACGTCCCGTCGCGGCCCATGATGCCCGGACCGGCGGCGGCCGGCAGTGGTTCGCCGATCATCGCCCGGCGCCGGTCCCGGATTTCCCCGGGGGCGGCCGACGGACCGGCCACCGGATCGTGTCAGCCGGAGCCGCGTCCCGCAAGAGCACTCATGGCCCGTACGCAGGCCTGACGCCCCGCCGGGCCCACCGCGCACACCGGGGCACCGGACGCCGAAAGCACCGCGCCGTCGCGCACAGCAAGCCCAATGAGGCTGGTCGGACGCGAACCCCGGCGGAGGAACAATTCACCGACCATTTCCTCACCGTTCACATACGGGGGAGGAAGGCGAGGAGAGGAGTGGCGAACCGATTGATGCCCGGCAAGTCCCCCGTCTCTCGTACCGGCCTACCGTGTGGGTGCCCGGCCGTGCGGTCAGGCGGCGGGGGCCGGGGGTGCCGGGTTGTCGACGAGGAGGTCGTGGCCGACATCGGTCAGGGTGTGGCGGACCTGTTTGCCCTGGCGCTGGGTGACGATCAGGCCGGCTCCGCGCAGGGCGGCAGCGTGCGCGGAGGCGGAGGGCGGGGTGACGCCGAGTTGGTGGGCGAGTTCGGTGGTGGAGCAGGGGCTGCCCGCGATGGCGCGCAGGACGCGGGCCCGGGCGGGGCCGAGGACGGCGGCGAGGCCGTCTGCGGTCGGCGGACGGGACGGCGGCTCGGCAGTCGGGGCGCCGACCGGGTGAAGCAGCACGCTCTGGCGGTTCTGGTCGGCCAGCAGGCCGATGCCGTGCTGGAGGAAGTAGTTGGGTCGCAGTTCCAGGCCCCGGCCGCCCAGTTCGAAGGTGCCGTCCAGATCGGCGATGGTGCACTCCAGCACTCCCTCGTCCCGCCAGACCGCGTTCGGGTGCAGCGAGTCGAGCATCGCGCCGATCCCGGAACGACCGGTGGTGCGGCTGTGGGCGGCGATGTCGGCTTCCAGGACGCGGCGGATCTCGGGCCAGTCCGGGGCGAGGCAGGAGCGGAACAGTGCCCAGGCACCGTCGCTGACCTCGCGCAGGCCCCGGGTGCCGTCGTCGCGCAACCGGGCGAGGGCGGTGGGGAGTTCGGTTTCGCTGCCGAACATCGCGAGGTCCTGCTCGACGGCCTGTTGCGGTACGGCGAGGATCGCGTCGAGCTCGTCGGTCAGCTGCCGGCGCACGGCGTCGAGGTCCGCTGCCATGAAGCTGGGAACGCCGATCGCGCTCGCGTTGACGAGGTCGAGGAAGCGCCCGGCCCGGTGCGGCACATGGCGGCGGACCCCCCGCCACCAGCGTTCGCTGCGCAGCCCGACGCAGTCGTGCACGCCGAGGCGCGCGGCTCCGGTCATCAGGTGGTCGAGCGGTGAGATGACGAACCGGGTCTTCGCGAGGTCCGCGACCCCGAACCTCAGTGTGATCACGAACCCTCCCCCGGCTCTTGCAACCACTGTGACCTGGCCCGTTCTTGACCATTAGGCCCAGAGGCTAATGCATGGCCGCCCGCCCGCCGCGCTTGGCATGCTCTCCCGGGTCGGCGCGGATCGGCGCGGATCGGCGGGGCGGAGTCCCGCTCCGGCCCCCACCACGAGGGGAGTGGGGGCCGGAGCACCTCGTTCGGTATTCCGAACAATGCGGCTCGGGCACCGACCCGCAGCCGATCAGTGCCGGTGCCCGAGCGAGGGCCCGGACGCCGATCCCAGCGCGGGCCGCGACACGGACTGCAGGGCCGGCTCGTCCGCCGCGTCGGCGAGGTGCAGCCGCTGCTCCGCGCGGTATTGCAGCAGGAGCACCGAGCGGACCGGCTCGCCGCCCACGGCGGTGTAGGAGTGCGGCAGCGTGGCGTCGAAGCCGACGTAGTCGCCGGGGCCGAGTTCGACCTCGCGGCGGCCCGCCCGGACCCGCAGTCGGCCGGCCTGGACGATGGTGTGCTCCGTACCGATGTGGCCGCCGGAGATCTGGGTGCCGTCGGTGCGTACCTGCTGGTCGTAGACCTCGAACACCACGTCCCCGGCTTCGATCCGGCGCAGCGGGCGCAGGTCGACGCCCCGGCCGCTCAGCACCTCGGCGTCGGCCGCCCGCACCACGGTCACCTCGTCGGCGGGCCGCGCCTCCACCAGGTCGGAGATGGGCACGCCGAGCTCCCGGGAGAGTCCGAGCACGGTCTCCAGGGTGGGGTTGCCGGCCCCGGACTCCAGCTGGGAGAGCGTGGCCTTGCCGATTCCGGCCCGCCGGGACAGCTCGGACAGGGACAGCCCGCGCTGTGCCCGCACCCGCTTCAGGTTGGCGGCGAGCACGCCCCGGACGGATTCCTCGGCGTCGTTCACGCTCGACCTCTTCTCTCCCGGCACTTGTTCGATATACCGTACGGGACGCGTGCCGACGGACGAGGCAGCGTAGCGAAGCACGTCGCATCCACCACCCCTCCGCCGCCTTCCACCGCCGCCCACCACTCCTCCACCGCCGTCCACCACCCTCGCCAGGAGACCGTAGTGACCGAGCCCGCCGACACCATCAAGTACCGGAAGAACGGCCTCACGCGCGGCGTCACGGACGAACTCGCCGAGAACATGAAGCAGGGCTGGGCCGACACCGAGCGCACCGCCCTGGAGCCGGTCCCGCAGGCGGTGCACACCGCGCGCCGCCGCGCCGAGCTGTCCGCCGCCTTCCCCGGCGAGCTGCTGGTGGTCCCGTCCGGCAACCCCAAGGTGCGGGCCAACGACACCGACTACCCGTTCCGCCCGTCCTCCGACTACGCCTACCTGACCGGCGACCAGTCCCAGGACGCGGTGCTGGTGCTGGAGCCCACCGGTGAGAGCGGGCACACCGCCGTCCTCTACCTGCGCAACCGCTCGGAGGTCGACAACGGCGAGTTCTGGCTGGACACCCACGGCGAGCTGTGGGACGGCCGCCGCAACAGCCTGACCGAGAGCGAGCAGCTGCTCGGCCTGACCTGCCGGGACGTGCGCGCGGTGCACGCCGACCTGCGCGCGGCGACCGGCCCGGTGCGCGTGCTGCGCCGCCACGACGCGGGCGTGGAGGCGGCCCTGGCGGGCCGGGCGGTCGCCGCGCGGGACGAGGAGTTCGAGGTCTTCCTGTCCGGACTGCGTCTGGTGAAGGACGAGTTCGAGATCGCCGAGCTGCGCTTCGCCTGCGCGGCCACCGCCCGCGGCTTCGAGGACGTGGTGCGCGTCCTCGGCACCGACACCGAGACGGCGGAGCGGCTGATCGAGGGCACCTTCTTCGTCCGGGCCCGGGTCGAGGGCAACGACGTCGGGTACGGCACCATCGCCGCGTCCGGCCCGCACGCCACCACCATGCACTGGGTGCGCAACGACGGCCACGCCAAGCCCGGCGACCTCCTGCTGCTCGACGCGGGCGTGGAAACCAACCACCTGTACACCGCCGACATCACCCGCACCCTGCCGGTCAGCGGCCGCTTCACCGACCTGCAGCGCAAGGTCTACGACGCCGTGTTCGCGGCGCAGGAGGCCGGCATCGCCGCGGTGAAGCCGGGCGCGGACTTCCGCGACTTCCACCGCGCCGCCCAGCGCGAGCTCGCCGAACACCTCACCTCCTGGGGCCTGTTCGGCGACCTGACCGCCGACAAGGTGTACGAGCTGGGCCTGCACCGCCGCTTCACCCTGGCCGGCACCGGCCACATGCTGGGCATCGACGTGCACGACTGCGCCCACTCCCTCACCGAGGTCCACGTGGACGGCCCGCTGAAGCCGGGCATGGTGCTGACCGTCGAGCCGGGCATCTACTTCCAGCAGAACGACCTGACGGTGCCGGAGGAGTACCGCGGCATCGGCGTGCGGATCGAGGACGACATCCTGGTCACCGAGGACGGCAACGAGAACCTCTCCACCGCCCTCCCCCGCCGCGCCGACGAGGTCGAGGCCTGGCTGGCCGCCCTGCGCGGCTGAAACGCCCGCGCCGTCGAGCGCCCGCACGGCTGAGAACGACAACACGGCTGAAAACGGCAGCGCGGCACCCGGGGAACCCGCCCCGGGTGCCGCGCACCGGTCACTTCAGCTTGCCCAGCGCCGTGCCCACCCGGGCCACCGCCTCCACGACCTCCTTGGACTGGCGGGCGGTGAAGCAGAGCCGGTAGAACCCCGGGGCGGGGTTGTGCGTGACGCCGGACCGGGTCAGGCCTCCAGCGGCTTGACCCAACGGCTCCACTGCGGCTCGGGCCGGTAGCCGGCGGCCTGCCAGGTGCGGTGGCCGAGGGCGTTGTCGTCCAGCACCATGGCGTCGATCCGGCGGCCGCCGAGCGCGACGAAGCGCTCCTCGGCGGCGGCCAGCAGGGCCGCGCCGATGCCCCGGCGGCGGTGCTCGGGGTCGACGGCGAGGCGGTACAGGTGGCAGCGCCAGCCGTCCCAGCCGGCGATCACGGTGCCGAGGAGGGTCGCCGGGTCGTCGGCGGGGGTGGCGACGATCAGGCACGCGGGGTCGCGGGCGAGCAGCGCGGCCACGCCCGCCTCGTCGTCCGTGATGCTGGTGCCCTTGGCTGCTCTGGCCCAG
Organism: Kitasatospora sp. NPDC051164; assembly: GCF_044455625.1. Lineage (NCBI taxonomy): Bacteria > Bacillati > Actinomycetota > Actinomycetes > Kitasatosporales > Streptomycetaceae > Kitasatospora > Kitasatospora sp. NPDC051164. The sequence continues at coordinate 180,268 of NZ_JBITFB010000010.1, forward strand.
AGGGCGAGCAGGGCAGGGATCTCGTCGGGGGCGGCGGGGCGCAGGGCGATCTGGTCGGTCATGCGGGCCTGTCTAGCAGCCGTTCCCGCCGCTGCGCCGGGAATTCCGCGGGCCGGACGCGCCGGGGAAAGGCCGGGGAAGGGCCGCCCCCGCCGGAGGTACCGTCAGCCGAGCCGTCAGCCGAGCCGCCACACCGTGGTGGTCTTGACGGCGGTGTCCTCCAGGTCCGCGACCACCGGCACCTGGTACGCCGCCACCGCCGTGAACCGCTCCCGTGGCAGGTAGGCACGGCCGGGGTCGCCGACGATGACGGTGGCGCCGCGCGCGGCGGCCCGTTCCAGGAAGGGCAGGAAGCGGGCGGCCATGGCCCGTTCGTAGAAGACGTCGCCCGCGAGCACCACCTCGGCGGGGGCGCCGTCCCCGTCCACCAGGTCGACCAGGGCGCCGTCCACCCGTACCCCGTTGGCCTCGGAGTTGAGGCCGATCGCGGCCACCGCGTAGGCGTCGATCTCGGCGGCGCGCACCGAGGTCGCGCCGCGCAGCGCGGCGGCCACCCCGACCAGTCCGGACCCGGCGGCGACGTCCAGCACCGTTCGGCCCGCCACCAGGTCGGGGTGGTCCAGCACGTAGCGGGTGACGGCCACGCCGCCCGCCCAGGCGAAGGCCCAGAACGGCGGCGGCAGTCCGGCCTGCCCGCGCGCCCGCTCGGTGGTCTCCCAGAGGGCGATGGCGTCCTCGGCCATGTGCAGGCTGATCTCGGGCACGAAGGGGACGGGTTTCAGCTCGGTCTCGCGCCGGATGAAGGCGAGGTCTTCGACCGGCTGAAGAGTACGCAGCTCACTCGGCATGTCCGCAGCATAGAGCCCGCGCGGCGGTGCTCACGCCCGCGCGGGCCCCCAACCGCCCGCGCGGGGGTGCTGACGCCGCCGCCACGGTACTCACGCCCGGCCGGCGGCCTTCTGGGTGCGCCGGGCCAGCGAGTCGACCACGACGGCGGCCAGCAGCACCGCACCGGTGATCATGAACTGGATGGCGTTGCTCAGGCCCTGGATGTTCATCCCGGACTGGATCGAGCCGATCACCAGCGCGCCGAGCAGCGCGGACCAGGTCTTGCCGCGCCCGCCGAACAGGCTGGTGCCGCCGATGACGGCGGCCGCGATGGCGTTCATCAGCAGGTTGCCGCCGCCGGAGGTCTGGCTGGCTGACTGGATCTGCGCGGCCAGGAACAGGCCGCCGACCGCCGCCATCGTGGAGCAGATGGTGAACACGGTGATCCGGATCCAGGCCACGTTGATGCCCGCGCGCCGGGCGCCCTCGATGTTGCCGCCGAGCGCGAACACCTGGCGGCCGTAGGAGGTGCGGCGCAGAGCGAAGTCCAGCACCACGATGAAGATCAGGAAGATCAGCAGCGCGAGCGGCAGCCCCTTGTACTGGTTGAGCGTGTAGGCGGCGAGGAAGCCGACGATCGCCAGCAGGACGGTCCTGAGCACGATGTCGGTCATCGGGCGGGACGGGACGCCCGCGGCCTGGCGCCGGCGGGCGTCGAACAGCGAGGCGCCCAGGAACAGCAGGACGCCGATCGCCGCCGTGCCGTAGGCGGCGATCTCTTGGCCGTAGATGGTGCTGTAGAGCCGGGAGACGATGTCCGTGCCGGGGAGGTTGACGGTGCCGGTGCTGCCGAGGATCTGCAGCATCAGGCCGTTCCAGCCGAGGTTGCCCGCGAGGGTGACCACGAAGGCCGGGACACCGACCTTGGCGAAGAAGACGCCCTGGATGCACCCGACCACCGCGCCGCCGACGAGGGCGGTGAGCAGCGCGAGGTACTGGTTGACGCCGTCCGTGACGCTCAGGACGGCGTAGATCGCCGCGCACAGTCCGCTGACCGAGCCGACCGACAGGTCGATCTCGCCGAGCAGCAGGACGAAGACCACGCCGATCGCGATCATGCCGGTGCCGACGATCTGCTGCGACAGGTTGGAAAGGTTCTGGGCGGACAGGAAGCTGCTGTTCAGACTTCCGAACACGGCCCAGATCACGATCAGGGCCAGCACCACCGGCACCGAGCCGAGTTCACCACTGCTCAGGCGGCGGCGGAACTCGCCGAGGTAGCCCTTGACGCCCTCCTGGCGCACGATCAGCCGGGGGTCGACCGCGGGGGTGGCTTGGGCCGCCACCGGCACCGGCGCGTTGACGCCGCCCGTGGGCATGCTGTCCTCGGGCAGCGGGACGTGGTGGCGTTCGGGCTCGCCGCCCGGGGGGCTCCCGGGAATGTTCTCGCTCACTCGGAACCCTCCTGGCCACGGGCCTTCCGGCGGGTCACGGCGTTGTCCGTGGCGCCGGTGATGGCCGAGATGATCTCTTCCTGGTTGGTGTAGTGCTTGTCGAAGACGCCGTTGTTGCGGCCGAGGCGCAGCACCGCGACGGTGTCCGCAACGGCCATCACGTCCGCCATGTTGTGGCTGATCAGGATCACGCCGTGGTCCTGCTCGCGCAGCCGCTCGACCAGGTCGAGCACCTGGGCGGTCTGCTCGACGCCGAGGGCGGCGGTGGGTTCGTCCAGCATCACGACCTTGGGCGAGCCGATCAGCGCGCGGGCGATCGCCACCACCTGGCGCTGGCCGCCGGAGAGTGAGGCGACCGGGATCCGCACGCTGGGGATGCGGATGGAGAGGGTGTCCAGCAGCGTCTGGGAGCGCTTCTCCATCGCGACCTCGTCGAGGACGGTGAAGCGCCGGATCTCGCGGCCGAGGAAGAGGTTCCCGACCACGTCGAGGTTGTCGCAGAGCGCGAGGTCCTGGTAGACCGTCGCGATGCCCAACTGCTGGGCGTCCTGCGGCCGGTGGATGGTCACCGGCCTGCCCTGCCACTCGATGACGCCCTCGTCGGGCTGGTGTACCCCGGCGATCGCTTTGACCAGGGTGGACTTGCCGGCGCCGTTGTCGCCGACCAGGGCCACCACCTCGCCGGCGTGCACCTCCAGTTCGATGTCGGTGAGCGCCTGGACGGCGCCGAACCGTTTGGAGACCCCGCGCAGGGCCAGTACGGTCTCACCTGCCACAGTGACCAACTCCCTTGCCCCGCCTCCGTCGTGGAGGCGGGGCGCACTCGTGTCGGGTGTCGCGGGACTACTGGAGGCCGGCAGCCTGGCAGGCGGCGGCGTAGTCCGGCGTGCAGATCTGGGCGACGGTGTAGAGGCCGTCCTGGACCACGGTGGTCTTGATGTTGTCCTTGTTGACGACGATCGGGGTGATCAGGTTGGCCAGCACCTTGTTGTTGCTGCCGTTGGTCGCCGTCGTGGGCACGAGGCTGGGTGCGGGGGTCATCCCGGCAGCCATGGCGATGGCCATCTCGGCCGCGGCGTCGGTCTCCGGCTTGAACGGCTTGTAGATCGTCATGGTCTGGGTGCCGGCCACGATCCGCTGGATGGCGTCGAGTTGGGCGTCCTGACCGGTGAGCGGAGTGTTGATCCCGGCCGCCTTCTGCGCGGTGGCGATACCGGCGGCCATGCCGTCGTTGGCGGAGTAGATGCCGACCACGTTGGCCGGGCCGATCGCGGTGATGCCCGCCGCGGCCTCCTGGTTGGCCAGGTTCGGGTCCCACTGCGGGGTGTCGTACTCCTTGCCGATCTTCAGCTTGCCGTCGATCGCGCTGTGCGCGCCAGCCTTGAAGTCGGCCGCGTTGGGGTCGGTCGGCGAGCCGTTGATCATGATGATCTGGCCGGCGTTGGCCTTGCCGCCCACCGCCGACACCAGGGCCTGGCCCTGCAGCTGGCCGACCTTGTGGTTGTCGAAGGAGACGTACGCATCGACCGGGCCCTGGGCCAGGCGGTCGTAGGCGAGCACCTTGACGCCCGCATCGTGGGCCTTCTGGACCGAGGACTGGATCGACTTGGAGTCCACCGCGTCCAGGATGAGCACCTTGTCGCCCTTGGTGAGGGCGGTGTCCACCTGGGTCTGCTGGGTGGTCGCGTCCTGGTTGGCGTTGTAGTAGTCGATCTGTGCTTCCGGCGCCAGCTCCTTGATCTTCTGCTCGATCAGCGGGCGGTCGAACTGCTCGTAGCGGGTGGTCTTGGTCTCCGGCAGCAGCAGGCCGATCCGGACGGCGCCCACGGAGGCGCTGCCGCTCGCAGCCGCGCCGCTTGTGGTGCCGCCGGAGGACTGTTTGGCGCTGCCGCAGGCCGCGGCGCCCAGGCCGAGGGAAACCGCTGCGGTGACCGCGAGGACGCGGCGAAGCCCGATGCTCATGAGGATGCCTCTCCGGTTGGGTCCTCCCCCTTCTCCTCTCCGAGTCTGGGAAGCATCGGCCCCGCCCACGATTCCGGTGAGCCGAACGGGTATCCGGGGAGGCGGCTGGACTCGCCCCCGATCAAGCGTCTACATTTCTGTAGACGTCGGAGGCGCACGGCATCACCCCCCGGACAGCCGTGCGCCTCCGACCTCTTCCTTCAGCGTTGCCGGTCAGCGCTGCCACGCGTTCAGCCGGGTGCGTTCACCCGCGTGCGTCCACCACCCGCTTGATCTTCCCGACCGAGCGCTCCAGGGTGTACGGCTCGACCACCTCGACCGCGACCGTGACGCCGACCCCGTCCTTCACCGCGCGCACGATCGCCTCCCGCGCCGCGTCCCGCTGCTCGGCGGGCGCATCCGGCCGGGCCTCGACCCGGACGGTCATCCGGTCCAGCCGCCCCTCGCGGGTGAGCCGCAGCTGGAAGTGCGGCGCGACGCCCGGAGTGCGCAGCAGGACCTCCTCGATCTGGGTCGGGAAGACGTTCACCCCACGCAGGATGATCATGTCGTCGCTGCGCCCGGTGACCTTCTCCATCCGCCGGAAGGCCGGGCGCGCGGTGCCGGGCAGCAGTCGGCTGAGGTCGCGGGTGCGGTAGCGGATGACGGGCAGCGCCTCCTTGGTGAGCGAGGTGAAGACCAGTTCACCGCCCTCGCCCTCGGGCAGCACCTCGTCGGTGAACGGGTCGACGACCTCCGGGTAGAAGTGGTCCTCCCAGATGTGCAGCCCGTCCTTGGTCTCCACGCACTCCTGCGCGATGCCCGGGCCGACCACCTCGGAGAGGCCGTAGATGTCGACGGCGTGCAGGTCGAGCCGCTCCTCGATCTCGCGCCGCATCTCCTCCGTCCAGGGCTCGGCGCCGAAGATGCCCACCTTGAGCGAGGTGGCGCGCGGGTCGATGCCCTGCTTCTCGAACTCGTCGAGCAGGGTGAGCAGGTAGGACGGGGTGACCATGATGATGTCCGGCTCGAAGTCGCGGATCAGCTGCACCTGCCGGGCCGTCATGCCGCCGGAGGCCGGGATCACGGTGCAGCCGGCCCGCTCGGCGCCGTAGTGGGCCCCGAGGCCGCCGGTGAACAGGCCGTAGCCGTAGGCGATGTGCACCTTGTGGCCCGGCCTGCCGCCGGCCGCGCGGATCGAGCGGGCGACCACGTCGGCCCACATGGAGAGGTCGTTCTCGGTGTAGCCGACCACGGTCGGCAGGCCGGTGGTGCCGCTGGAGGCGTGGATCCGGCGGACCTGGTCCATCGGGACGGCGAACATGCCGAAGGGGTAGCCCTCGCGCAGGTCGGCCTTGGTGGTGAAGGGGAAACGGGCGAGGTCCGCCAGGGTGCGGCAGTCCTCGGGGCGGACGCCGGCCGCGTCGAACTTGCGGCGGTAGAGCTCCACGTTGTCGTACGCGTGCCGCAGGGTGGCCCGCAGCCGGGTGAGCTGGAGGGCGCGCAGCTCGTCCACACCCAGGCGTTCGCCGGCGTCCAGGAGGTCGGGTGGGACCGGTTCCCCGAGGTGTCGGCGCGGGACGGGTGCGGTGCCGGTCATCGTCGCTCCTTCGCTGGTCGGCCGATCCGGAGCAACCTACCGATCGTTCGGTCAGGCACGCTCAGGCCCAGTAATCCAGTACCCGAACCGACTGTCAAGGGGTCGCGCCGGACTCCCGGAATGGGAGGTTCCAGCACCTTTGGGTCGACTTGACGCCGACCTCGGCCGCCCGCTTGGCTGTCCGATATGAAAATCATTACAGAATCTTGACCCGCAGGCGGGCTCCCCCACCCCACCAGCATGGTTCAGTAGTGCGGTTTCTCCCCCGCACCCCGGAAGTGATCACCGTGCCCCCCACTCCTGCCCTGGTCAGCGCGCTGCGCGAGCTCGGCGACCGGCCCGCCGTCGTCGCCGACGGGCGCGCGATCAGCGGCATCGGTCTGCTGCTCGGCATCTCCCCGCCGGGCGGCCTGCCGCGGGCCCTCGCCGAACGCGTCGCCCAACACGCCGCACTGGCACCCACCGCCGCCCGCGCCGCCGAACAGCGGCTGCGGTACTGGGCCGGCGTCCTCGGCCCGCCGCCGATCCGCCACACCGTGCTGCACCCCGTCACCGACCTCGCCGTCGAACTCGCCCTCGCCACCCTGCTCGCCGGCGGCACCGTCCACTGCGGCGACCCCGACCAGCAGCCCGACGAGCAGCTCGCCGCCATCGCCGCCAACCGCACCACCCACCTCAGCCTGCCCTCCGCCCTGCTCTGGCGCCTCAGCCGACAGCCCGGGCCCGGGCCCGGCGCGCACGAGCCCGGCGGGCCTGGCCCCGGCACGCGCGACGTCGGCTCGCGGGACCTCGACGCGCACGACGTCGGCCGGCGGGACCTCGACGCGCACAACCCCGCCGCCCACGACCTCGGCTCGCTGCGGCTCGTCCTGCACGTCGGCCCCGAGCCCCGGCAGGAGGACGTGTACGCCGCCGTCGACGCGCTCGGCGCCGTCCTCGCCCACGTCCGCGCCCCCGACAGCAACACCGAGGCCGCCGACCGCCGACTGCGCGCCGCCACCGAAGCCGCCACCGCCGCCGCCTGGAAGCACAGCATCGGCGTCACCGCCGAGCAGATACGCGACTTCGGCACCCACCTCGACCAGGCCGTACTCTCCTCCCTGCTGCTCACCCTCCAGCAGAGCGGAGTCCTCACCGACCCCGAGCGCGGCCACCCCGAAGCCGAGGTACTGGCCACCGCCATGGTCACCCCCGCCCAACGCCCCCGCGTCACCCGCTGGCTGGACGCGCTCGCCCGGCACGGCCTGATCACCCGGCACGACGGCGGCGCGCAAGGGGCGATCTTCCACGGCGGGCCCGAACTCGACGCCGCCGAGGTCCGGGAGTCCTGGCGACCGGTCATCGAGGCCTGGGCCGACGGACTCGGGCCGGCCGCCGCCCTCGACCGGGTACGGCGCGGCGCGCTGCGGCTCCCCCGGCTGATCACCGGCGAGGCGACGCCCCATCCGGCTGCCACCCCGGTCCGCTGGGCCACCGCCCGCGGCTACCTCGGCACCGCCCTCGGCACCCTGGTCCGCGGCACCGCCGAGACCCACGACGGACAGGCGCCGCTGCGCGTCCTCGAACTCGACCTCGACCTCGACGGCGCCGACACCGCGGTCGCCCGGGCCCTCGCCACCCGGCCCCGCCCCAACGCCGACCACCACGTCACCCCGGACGGCGGCCGCTACGACATCGTCGTCGCCACCGCGACCCGGCGGCCGGAGGAGGAGATCCCGGCACTGGTCCGACTGCTCGCCCCCGGCGGCCGACTCCTGCTGCTCGCACCCACCGCCGAACAGCTCGACCTGCTGATCACCGGCGACGCCCGGGGCCGCCTCACCGCTCACCCGGCGGAGCACTGGCAGGCCGCCCTCGCGGCGGCGGGGTGCCCGACCGTCCACACGCTGCCGGAGGACGGACACCCGATGGGGCTGCTGGGACAGCGGCTGTTCGCGGCCCGGGTGGACTGAGCCGAGGGGTCGTGGCGCCGATACGATCGGGGCCATGCCTCGGACCTCCCGCACCGCAGACCCGATCGCGTCACCCGGTTCGATCGCGTCGATCGCGTCGCACGCATCGGCCCAGTCGCTCGCGTCGCTCGGGTCACTCGCCTCGCTCGGGTCGATCCTCTCGATCGGGTCCGTCGGATCCTTCCTCTCCATCGGCTCGATCGGCTCGTTCCTGTCCGTCGGCTCGATCGGGTCCTTCGGATCCGTCGGCTCGATCGGCTCGTTCGCGTCCGTGGGCTCGATCGGGTCCGCGATGTCCGCCTTCTCCGTGGGCTCCTGGCGCAGCGTGAGCGCGCTCGGCCGGGCCCGCTCCCGCCGGTCCGCCCCGTCCTGTCGGTGACCCGGCCCGTCCCACCACCCCGGGGAGCGAACCATCCGTGGCCATCCCTGGCCATGCCTAGCCGTCCACGACCGTCCACGACCGTCCATGACTGCCCACGACCGTCCATGACTGCCCACGACCGTGCGGTGAAGCCCGGGTCAGCCACCGCCACCCGATCCGTACCATTTCGATACCGAAGCCTGGGTGAGCTGCGAGGATCCTCGCCGCCCGGGCCGCTGCCCGGGTAGGCTCCGCTTGTCCTCCGGCCCTCGTGCAGGCGGCCCCCTGCCGCAGTGCCGCGTTCCGGGGGCGCACTCCCCGCGGGCCATTCGGTGGGCACCGCGCACTCGACATCGCGCGCCAGGGCAGTCGCGCGAACGGCGAAGGGCATCGCATTGGCGGATCGGCTCACCGGAGGAGACTCCTCGCTGCTGCGGCGGATCAACGCGGCGGTCACGCTCCGGGCGCTGCGCAACGGCCACTCCGTGACCCTCACTCAGCTCGTCGGCGAGACCGGCCTCTCCCGGCCGACCGTCGAGGGCGTGATCGAGGGTCTGGTCGAGACCGGGCTGGTCGCCGAGGTCGAGCAGCCGAGGGAGGACGGCCAGCCGGGCACCGGCCGCCGCGGCCGCCCGGCCCGCTGGTTCCGCTTCCGCGCCGAGGCCGGGCACATCCTCGGCATCGAGATCGGCGTGCACGACATCCGGGTCATCCTGGCCGACCTCACCGGCGAGGTGCTGGGCAGTCACTTCAAGCCGGTCGACGAGACCCTGGAGGCCGAGGACCGGCTCACCGCCCTCCGCACCGCCGTCGCCGAGGTGCTGCGCAAGGCCGGCGTCTCCCGCGACAACCTGTGGGCCGTCGGCATCGGCACCCCCGGCATCGTCGACCGCGACGGCACCATCCGGCTCGGCACCGCAATGCCCGGCTGGACCGGCCTCGACCTCGGCGCCCGCCTGCGGCGCTCCTTCCGCTGCCCCGTCCTGATCGAGAACGACGCCAACCTCGCCGCCATCGCCGAGCACTGGCAGGGCGCGGCCCTCGGCGCCGACGACGTCGTCTTCGTGATGGCGGGCCTCAGCCCGGGCGCCGGCTCCCTCATCAACGGCAAGCTGCACCGCGGCTACGGCGGCGCGGCCGGCGAGATCGGCGCCCTGCACCTGCTCGGCCAGGAGGTCACCCCCGAGCGGCTGCTGTCCACCACCGGCAAACCGCTCAACCCCCTGGACGAGGCCGCCGTCGCCCGCGTCCTGCGGCTGGCCCGGGAGGGCGACGAGGTCGCGAAGGTCGCCATGGACCGCTTCCTCACCCGCCTCGTCCAGGGCGTCGCCGCGCTCGTCCTCGCCATCGACCCCCAGCTGGTGGTCATCGGCGGCTGGGCGGCCGGCCTCGACGGCGTCCTGGACCCCCTGCGCGAGCGCCTCGCCCAGTTCACGCTGCGCGCCCCCGAGGTCGCCCTGGCGGCCCTCGGCTCGGAGGTCGTGGCGATGGGCGCCCTGCGCGTCGCCCTCGACCACGTCGAGGAGCAACTCTTCGCGGTGGACCCGCCGCGGGCCTGACGCCGGTCGAGGCGCGGGTGCCTGCTCCCCGTCCCGTCACCCAACGGCAAAGGCCCGGACGCCAGTTGGCGCCCGGGCCTCGACCCGAGGGTTTCCGGAAATGGTTCAGAAGGCGGTGCTTCAGGAAGCGGTGCGGACCTCGGTGGTCGCGGCGACCGGGGTGACCTCGACCAGTCCGGTCTCGCCGAAGGTCAGCTTGCAGGTGTCCGCCCGGTAGGTGGAGACGGCCACCGCGACGAGGCGGCCGGCCGAGGCGTACTGGGTGGTCATGACCAGGACCGGGGTGCCGGGCGGACGCTCCAGGAGGGCGGCCTCCTCGGCCTCGGCGACACCGAGCTCGACCGAGCGCGACTCGCCGTCGACCTCCAGGCGCTCCAGCTGGCGCAGCACCGAGCGGGCACGGTCGCCCTCGGCGCGGAAGCCCGGCAGGTGCGGCAGGGCAGCGGCCGGCACGTGCAGCGACTCGCCGGCCATCGCGCGGCCCTCCACCATGCGGACCCGGCGGACGGTGTGCACGGTGGCGCCCTCGGCGATGCCGAGGCTCTTGGCCAGCTGCGCGGTCGCGGGGGCGGTGGTGCAGTCGACCGTCCGCCAGGACTGGCTGCGGCCGGCGCCGGGCCAGCCCTCCTCCTGCCGGTTGACCGGGACGCCGACCCGCGGGGCGGCGATCAGGGTGCCGATGCCCCGACGGCGGACCAGGCGGCCCTCCAGCTCCAGCTGGTCGAGCGCCTGGCGCAGCGTCGCCCGCGCCACACCGAAGCGGGCGGAGAGCTCGCGCTCGTTGGGCAGGACCTGACCGATGGAGAACTCCGAGTCGATGGCCCGCAGCAGCACCGTGCGCAGGTGCCAGTACTTCGGCTCCGGCACCGAGGAAAGCTGTCCTGTCGTCCCCACCGCGTCCTCCACCTGTATACCTGTCCGCCCTGCGACAACGAGGGCGGATGCCGGGCCCACTGTCCGCTGTCGCGGCAGGTGGGAGAGCGGGCTTTTATCCGTCCTTCTTTATTAAAGGTCCTTGCAGTAAGCGACCCTAGGTGCTCCGTCCGGAGATGGTCAAGACCAATGGCGCGGCTCGACGCGACTGTCACACATATTCATGCCGCGTTCACGACAGCTCCTGTCAGTCGCTGTCGGAATCCGGCGGGCCCGGCCTGCCCGGCCGCCCGCAGCGCGTCACGGCACCGGTCGCGTACGGCGAGTCGGTAGGCTGCCCGGGTGATCGTGGTGACAAGTGTGAATGTGAACGGAATCCGGGCGGCGGCCAAGAAGGGCTTCGTCGAGTGGCTGGCCGGCACCGAGGCGGACGTGATCTGCCTGCAGGAGGTGCGCTCCGAACCCGAGCAGCTCCCCGTCGAACTCCGCGACCTGGACGGCTGGCACGCGGTCTGGGCCCCCTCCGTCGCCAAGGGCCGCGCCGGTGTCGCCATCCTGTCCCGGAAGGAACCGCAGCGCACCACGATCGGATTCGGGTCGGAGGAATTCGACAATTCGGGCAGGTATGTGGAAATCGACCTTCCCGGCCTGACCGTCGCCAGCCTCTACCTCCCCTCCGGCGAGGTCGGCACCGAGCGCCAGGACGAGAAAGAACGCTTCATGGCGGAATTCCTCGTCCACCTCGCCGCCCTGCGCACCAGCGCCGCCGCCGACGGCCGCGAGGTCGTCGTCTGCGGCGACTGGAACATCGCCCACCGCCCCGAGGACCTCAAGAACTGGAAGGCCAACCAGAAGTCCGCCGGCTTCCTCCCCGAAGAGCGCGCCTGGCTGTCCCGCGTCTACGACGAGGCCGGCTACATCGACGTCGTCCGCGCCCTCCACCCCGACCGCACCGGCCCCTACTCCTGGTGGTCCTACCGCGGCCGCGCCTTCGACAACGACTCCGGCTGGCGAATCGACTTGGTTTGTACAACGGAGGGTATCGCACGCCGCTGCACCGAGGCCTACGTCGAACGGCCGGCCTCCCACGCCGAGCGATGGTCCGACCATGCCCCCGTCACGGCGGTCTTCGACCACAAGTTCTGACTCAATGACCCAGCGCCACCGAGCGCAGGGCACCCGTAGTGGGAACCGCGCGGGGCCCCGAAGCCGATAGCGCCGACCGCCAAGCCTTGGCCGCCGCTTCCGAGGCACCCATCTCGGAAGGTCGTCGAAGCGGTGGCTGGTGGGAGGAGTCAGCCCTGCTCTTCCGCGATCTGCGGAGCTCCCCTCAAGGCCTAACGGAGCGCGAGGCAGAGCGTCGTCTGACGGTCTACGGACCCAACGCCCTCGTGCGGCGCGGCGGACGGCGCTGGCCCCGCGAGCTGGCGCAGCAGTTCACCCACCCGCTGGCGCTGCTGCTGGCGTTCGCCGCGCTGCTGGCGGCCGTCACCGGCGCTCTCGCCCTGGCGGTGGCGATCCTTGCGGTGATCCTGCTCAATGCGCTGCTCGCCTTCGTTCAGGAGCGGCAGGCCGAGCAGGCCGTGGAGGCCCTCGCCGACTTCCTGCCCGAACAGGCGACCGTGGTGCGCGCCGGAGCACGCCGCCAAGTGGCCGCGACGACGCTGGTCCCCGGTGACGTCCTGGTGATCGAGGAGGGCGACCAGGTCTCCGCCGACACCCGCCTGATGTCGGGCGGTGTGGAGGTCGACCTGTCCGCGCTGACCGGCGAGTCCGTCCCGGTGTTCCGCTCCGCCGAGTTCGCGGATGTCACCGGGCCCGTCCTGGGCGCGCGTGACCTGCACTTCTCGGGCACCGCGTGCACGGGTGGACAGGCCCTGGCCGTGGTCATCGCCACCGGCATGCACACCGAGCTGGGACGCATCGCCGCCCCTGACCCAGCGCACCCACCGGGAGGAGAGCCCGCTGGAGCACCAGGTCAAGCGGGTCGCCCGGCTGATCGCCGTGATCGCCATCGGCGTGGCTGGCGTTCCTGTCGATGGGCCTCGCCGCCGGGCTGTCACTCGCGGCGGCCGGTGTCCTTCGCAATCGGTCTGCTGGTCGCCAACGTGCCCGAGGGCCTGCTGCCGACCATCACCCTCGCCCTCGCCGCCGGGGTACGTGACCTGGCCCGCAGCGGTGCCGTGGTCAAGCGGCTCTCCGCCGTGGAGACGCTGGGCTCGACCACGGTCATCTGCACCGACAAGACCGGGACCCTGACCGAGAACCGCATGCGTGTCACGGCCGTCTGGACGCCCGGCGGTGAGCTCGCCCTCGACGACACCTGCCCGTACCCGCCGGACTCCTCTTGCTCGCAGATGCGGCCGCCACCTGCACCACCGCCGACTCGGAGGCCGGCCACGGCGACCCGACCGAACTCGCCCTGCTGGAGCTGGCCGCCCGGGTGGGGACGTCCTGCCCGCCGGAGCGCCGTGTCCGCGGACGCCGGGCGCTGTTCCGCTTCGACCCGCACGTCAAACTGATGACCACCGCCGACAAGCGCGACGGCACGGTCGTCCTGCACAGCAAAGGCGCCCCCGAGGAGGTCCTCACCCACGCCGTCGACCTGCTCGACCACGGCACCGAGCGCGCTCACCCCCGCCGACCGCACCGAGGTCGCGCACGCCGTCGCCCGACTGGCCGGGCGAGGGCTGCGGGTCCTCGCCGTGGCGCGGCGGCCGCTCGCTCCTGGGCAGCAGCCCCCTGCTGACCGCGAGGAGGCCGAGCAGCGGCTGTGCCTGATCGGCCTGGTCGCCATGGCCGACCCGCCCCGGCCGGAGGTCGCCCGCGCCATCGAACAGGCCCACCGGGCCGGGATCACCGTGCACGTGGTCACCGGCGACAACGGTCTGACGGCGGCCGCCGTCGCCGCGCAGGTCGGCATCGGCCACCGCGGCATGCGCATCGTCACCCGCACGGAACTGGACGCGATGGACGACGACCGGCTGGACACCCTGCTCGGCCTCGGCGAGGAGGTGATCTTCGCGCGAAGCTCGCCGGAGGCCAAGCTCCGGATCGCCGACGCCCTGCGCGCCGAGGGCCACACCGTTGCAATGACCGGGGACAGCGTCAATGACGCCCCCGCCCTGCGGCGCGCCTACATTGGTGTGGCGATGGGCCGATCCGGTACCGACGTCGCCCGCGAAGCCGCGGCGATGGTGCTGACCGACGACAACATCGCCACCATCGTGACGGCGGTGGAGGCGGGTCGGCGGACCTACGACAGCATCCGCAAGTTCATCGTCTACATCTTCAGCCACGCGATCCCCGAGGTCGTCCCGTTCCTGGTCTTCGCGCTCGCGGGCGGCGCGATTCCCCTGCCGCTGACGGTGATGCAGATCCTCGCCATCGACCTCGGCACCGACACCCTGCCGGCCCTCGCCCTCGGCCGGGAGAAGGCCGAGCCCGGACTGATGGACCGTCCGCCTCGCCCTCGCGACGAGCGGGTCATCCGAGGAAGCATGCTCGCCCGTGCCTGGGGGTTCCTCGGACTGATCTCCGCCGTCCTGATCATGGGCGGCTACTTCCTCACCCTCACCTCGGGTGGCTGGCACCCCGGCGACCCGACCGGCGCAGGCAGCGCACTGCACCTGACGTACCAACAGGCCACCACGGTCGCCTGGCTCGGCATCGTCACCTGCCAGATCGGCACCGCCTTCGCGGCCCGCACCGAACACGCCTCACTGCGCGCGATCGGTGTCCTCAGCAACCCGCAGCTGCTCGTCGGCATCGCCTTCTCACTGGCCGTCGCCGCCGCGATCGTCTATGTCCCCGCCCTGCACCGGCTGTTCGGCACAGCGGCACTCACCCCGGCGCAGCTCGCGATCGTGGCACCGGACGCCCTGAGTCCGCGACTCCCGGCAGGGCCTCCACCCGAGGGCACCGACCGGATCGTCCGGCCCGTCATGGCCCTGCATCACCAGCACGGCCCTTCATCGGTGGTGCCGGAAACGGCCGCGCCACTGCGCTCCTCGCGGCCTCTCGGCATCGCGGCCGACCCGGCCCTCCCGGCCCGGTCGGCCGGCGACTCGAGCAGCGGCGAAGGCAACCGACGCGGCGGCCGTCACCACGATGCCGTCCGTCCAGGACACCGGCTCGGTCTCCAAGACGTCCTGGAGGAACGGCACATAGAGCGCCGCGACGCCAAGCCCCGCCGAAGCCAGGACAGCCAGCGGGAGGAATGGATTCGCCCTGGTGAACAGCCGCTCCCTCAGGCCGAGCACCACGCCGAGCTGCGCCGCGAGCAGGGCGAGGAAGAGCACGCTCTGCCAGGCGTGTCCGGCTCTTTCGGCCCACAGACCCGCACCCAGCGCGATCAGTGTGACCACGACGCCCAGGCGCAGGACGCGCTGCCACAGGCCGGCCCCCAGCACATGCTCGTTCGGCGGCCGGGGCGGGCGCCGCATCGCCTGGCCGGAGACGGGCTCCGCGCCAACGGCGACGCCGGTCAGCCCGTGGGTGAGGAGGTTGATCCAGAGGATCTGGCCCGCGCGCAGCGGCAGCGCGAGGCCCATGAACGGGCCCAGCAGCATGACCAGGATCTCCGCCGCGCCACCGGACATTGCGTAGACCAGGAAGCGGCGGATGTTGTCGTAGACCCGGCGGCCCTCCTCCACCGCCGCTACCACGGTGGCGAGTTCGTCGTCCGCCAGGACGAGGTCGGCGGCCTGCCTGGCCACCTCGGTGCCGCGGCGGCCCATCGCCACCCCGATGTCCGCCTGCTGCAATGCAGGGCCGTCGTTGACCCCGTCGCCGGTCATCGCCGTGACCGCACCGCCCGCGCGCCAGGCCTCGACGAGGTCGAGCTTCTGCTGCGGATCGGTGCGCGCGAAGACCCGCACCCGCGACAGATCCGGCGCGGCCCCGGCAGCGAGCTCCCGGCCGGTGACCACCTCGGCCGCCCTCTCGCCGTCCTCCAGCAGCCCGATCCGGCCGGCGATCGCGCGGGCGGTGGCGGGGTGGTCCCCGGTGATCAGCACCGGGGTGATGCCGGCCCGGCGGCAGGCCGCAATGGTCGTGGCGGCCGCCGGCTTGGGCGGGTCGCTCAGTGCGGCCAGTCCGAGCAGGCGCAGCCTCGACTCCACCGGCCCGGCGACCTCGTCCCGCAATCCGGACGCGACAGCCAGCACCCGGTAGCCGTCGGCGGCGAGCCCGGCGGCCGCCTGCCGGGTCTGCTCCAGCTCATCGGGGTCGGCGTCGAGCACGGCCGGGTCGAGTACGGCTTCGGGAGCGCCCTTGAGGCAGATCTCCCACTGCCCGGAGGGGGTGCGGTGCACGGTTGTCATCCGCTTCCGGATGCTGTCGACGGGCAGCTCGTCGACCCGGGGACACTCCCCGGCGAGCCGCGCGAGGTCGCATCCGGCCTTCACCGCGGCCACCAGCAGCGCCGCCTCGGTCGGGTCGCCGAGGACGGTCCACTGACCGTCGTCGGCCTCGGGCGGCCGCAGCGCAGCGTCGTTGCACAGCGCGCTCACCCGCAGCAGGGCCCGGGTCGCGGCTTTCGCTTCGGCGCCCTCCACCCGGACCTCCCCGACCGGCTGGTAGCCCGCGCCGGTGATCGTCGCCTGCCATCCGGGGGCCCACAGCCGCTCGACCACCATCCGGCCCTCGGTGAGCGTGCCGGTCTTGTCGGTCGCGAGCACGGTGATCGAGCCGTGCGTCTCGACGGCCGGGAGTCTGCGGACGACGGCATGTCTCAGGGCCATCCGGCGGGCGCCGAGGGCGAGCGCGAGTGTCACCACGGCGGGCAGCGACTCGGGGACGGCTGCGACGGCGAGGCTGATCGCGGTGACCGCCATCGCCTCGGGTGCCTGGCCGCGCACCAACCCCAACGCGAACACCACCAGGCACAGGCCGACCGTGACGAGCGCCAGCACCCGGCCCAGCCCGGCCAGCCGGCGCTGCAACGGGGTCGGCTGGGGCCGCGGGTGCAACGAGGCCGCGATCCGGCCCAGCGCGCTGTCCGCCCCGGTGGCCGTGGTGACGGCGACCGCCCGCCCGCGCAGCACCGTCGTGCCGGCGCTGAGGCCGCTGGCACCGATCACGTCCTTCTCCACGGGAACCGACTCGCCCGTCAGCATCGACTCGTCCACCAGCAGCGCTGAGGCATCCGCAAGTTCGGCGTCGGCGGGGACGATGTCCCCCTCGGCGAGGAGCAGGACGTCGCCTGGCACGACTGCGGCGGCGGCCACCTCCCGCTCCTCACCGTCGCGCAGCACCCGCGCCGTCGGTGCGGACAGCGCGGCCACCGCGTTGGCCGCACGGATCTCCTGGGCGACCCCCACCGTGGTGTTGACCAGGATGACCAGCCCGATCACGATCGCGTCGGGGTGATCACCGGTCGCCACAGTGAGGACGACCGCGGCGAGCAGCACCAGGATCAGCGGGTCGCTCAGCTGGGCGACGACGCGGGACCACAGCGGGGGGCTCGGCGGTGCACCGACCTCGTTCGGCCCGTGATCCGCGAGCAGCCGTTCCGCCTGCTCCTCGGTGAGCCCCGCACGACGGTCAGCGATCGGTGTCACCGCTCGGCCCGCTCCCCGGAAGGGGGTCACCGGCCGGATCGGGGCCACCCTGGTCGAGCCGGAACGGCGGATAGTCGTCGGTCATCAGGGCCGTGTACGCGGCGACCCTGAACACCCACCGGCTCAGGCCGACCAGCAGATCGAAGATGCCCATGGGGTACCGGGCGGTGGCGGCCAGTGAACACCGCGTACAACGCGAGCAGGCCGATGAGCCCGCCACCCCACACCTCACGGAAGCCGCCCAGGAAGAATCCGACCACCAGGTAGTGCGGCAGCGCCAGCAGCCACCACTTCACCAGCGCCAGCCCGCGCGAGAGTTCACCGGGGTAGGCGATGTCCAGCCGCGCCGGATAGTCGGGCTCCTCACCGAGGCTGAACGGCGGGTAACGGTCGGTGCCCAGGCCGCCGTAGGCGTAGTACGACACCCGCCAGGACCAGCGCAGCACGCCCACGTTGAAGTCGAAGATGCCTCGCGGGTACCGGCCCGTGAACAGGATCACGAAGAACGCGATCACGGTGAGCAGGACGAAGGCCACCCACAAGATGCACAGGACGATCCAGTGCGGGATGACCAGGACCCACTTCACCAGCCAGAGCCAGCGCGAGAGCGGCAGATCCAGCCAGGCTTCCACCCGGACCGGCGACGGGGCGGGAGCAGCCATGACAATCAACCTCCTGAGCGACACGCCAGGGAGGGCGCCGACCTTGGGCTGTGCCGCGGACGTATCCCGGGCGGGCGCGTTCTCGCACATCTCCCATGCTCGCTCGGGCACGAGACCCTCGCGAGGGCCGGGGCGGCCCCCGCAGGTGGGGCCGGGCGGCCCTTTGGGTTGCGGCACCCGGTGGTGCACGGTCGGAATCAGGGGCGACCGCATCCCTCCCGAGCCGAGAGCGGGGTACGAGATGGACACCGAAGTCCCTCCCGAGCGACGGATCGTCGTCGGCGTCGACGGCTCATCCCCGTCCAAGCGCGCACTCCGCTGGGCCCTCGGACAGGCGGCCGCGACCGGCGCCGTGGTCGAAGCAGTGATCTGCTGGCGCTTCCCGACGGTCTACGGCTGGGCACCGGCATCGGTCGACCGCGAACTCGGAGCGGTCGCCGGCAGGATGCTGGCCCAGGCCGTCGCCGAGGTCACCACGGACGACAACCATGTCGAGATCGTCGAGATCGTCGAGTCCGGACACGCAGCGGAAATCCTCCTCGAACGGGCGCGCGGTGCCGAGCTCCTGGTCGTCGGCAACCGGGGGCTCGGCGGCCTCGCCGGCACACTGCTGGGCTCAGTGGGCCAGCTTTGCGTCCAGCACGCCCCGTGCCCGGTCGTCGTCGTCCGCGGCGACCAGGCCTAGCAGCGAGGCTGACCCTGCCCACGTTATCCAAGGAGCCGCCAGAGACCGGCGATCAGCGGCCGACACCATCGACGGGCAGCACCGTGAACGACATGCCCGGACCGGGATTGCGACCGGGATGAGACGGAGCCGACTTCTTAGGTAAGGCTTGCCTTCAATTCAGCCTGCTCTGACTGTCGCGTTTCTCGGAGCCCACCGTGTCCGGTCCGCAGATCGCCCTGCTCGGCGCCATCGCCGGCCTCACCATCTTCCTCGGCCTTCCGATCGGACGCCTGCAGAGCCCCGCTGCGCGGCTGAGGAATGCGCTGAACGCGGTCGCCATCGGCATCCTGCTCTTCCTGCTCTGGGACATCCTGACGGCCGCCTGGGAACCGACCGACGCCGCACTCAGCGACCACCACTGGGCCGGCGCCGCCACCGGCGGCCTGGTGCTCGCTTCGGGCCTGGCCGTCGGCCTGATGGGCCTGGTGCACTACGACCGATGGATCGCCCGCCGTCAGGCATCGCGGGCCTCGTCGTCGCAGGGTCCTGGTGCCTCGGCCGTGACCGAACAACTGGCTCCCCGGGCTCGCTCCAGGGCCGCCGGCCTCGCCCTGATGATCGCCATCGGCATCGGCCTGCACAACCTCGCGGAAGGCCTGGCCATCGGCAACTCCGCTGCGAAGGGCGAACTCTCGCTCGCCATCCTGTTGATCACCGGTTTCGGTCTGCACAATGCCACCGAGGGGTTCGGCATCGTCGCCCCGCTGGCCGCAGCAGGCGAGCGACCCTCCCTGGGTCAGCCTCGCGCTGCTCGGCCTCATCGGCGGCGGCCCCACCTTCGTGGGCACTCCGATCGGCCAGCAGGTGGTCAATAACACCGTGAGCATCGCGTTCCTGGGCCTGGCCGCCGGCTCCATCCTCTACGTGATCATCGAGCTCCTCGCGGTGGCACGTCGCGGCGGGATGAAGGTGCTGACCACCTGGATGATCCTGCTGGGCCTGCTGCTGGGCTTCGCCACCGACGCCGTCGTCGCCGCCGCCGGAGTGTGAGGCCCGGCCGCAGCCAGGCCGCGTCGCGAATCATCCGGCTGGGCACGGAATCCGGCGGGCCGACCAGAAACACCCGGCCCTCCGCGGTCGGGGCCATCCGGCCCTGCCGACGGCGGTACCGGTGCCCGTACGGTACTCATGGGGGCAAGGTAGGACTCCGGTTGGAGGAAGGATGACCGGCCCTGGAGAGTCCCGTCCCGTCGTCGTCGGTGTGGACATGCGGGACACCGTGCGGCCGGCCCTCGACTGGGCCGCCGACGAAGCCGAGCGCCGTGAAGCGCCGCTGCGGCTGGTCCACGCGGTGCCGACAGACCACCACTGGCCGCGCGGAACCGACGGCTCCAGGCAGCGGGAGGCCGGGCAGCAGCTGCTCGACGAGGCCGCCGCCTCCGTCCCCGGTCAGCAATCCGGCCTCCACATCGCCACCGTCCTGGATGAGGGCGCGCCCGCCCAGGTGCTGTGCCGCGAATCGCACAACGCGTGCCTGGTCGTCCTCGGCTCACGGCGGCTGAGCCGCCTGGAGGAGTTCCTCAGCGCAAACTCCGTGGCCGTACCGGTCAGCGCCCAGGCCGCCTGCCCGGTGGTCGTGGTACTGGAACCCGCGAACAGCACCGAGCAGCCGCCGTACCTCGTTGTCGGGGTCGACGGCAGCCGGGCCTCCCACGCCGCCGTCGAGGACGCCTTCGAAACCGCCGCAGCGCGTGACGCGCACCTGCGGGCGCTGTGGGTGTGGCAGCCGTCGCTACTGGAGTCCACGGACCAAGTCAACGCGCTCCAGAAATGCCGCCGCCTGCTCTCCGAGGCGGTGGCCGAGCAGACTGCGAACCACCCCGGCGTCACCGTCACCCGCCAGGTGGTGCGAGGACATCCCGTCGAGGAGCTGGCCAAGGCCTCCGAGAACGCACTGGCCGTCGTCGTCGGACGGCGCGGCCGAGGCGGGTTCACCGGAATGCGGCTCGGCTCCGTCCCCCACGGCCTGCTGCACCGCGCCCACTGCCCGGTCGTCACCGTACCCGCATCCGACTGAGCCCCGCTGCCGGCCGGTCCGGGAGACGTCCTGCCCCGGCAGGTCACCGCCGAGGTACGTCCCGGATGACAGCCGCCGCTCCGCGTGGAGACTGGAGTGGGGGCCGACCTGCAGGAGGGCTCGCGTGGTGACGTTCCGGGACTTCCTGGCACGGTTCCGCCCGACCGGAGCGCCCGGTGCGAGTGCGACCGGCGTTCCCGCGGACCGCGCGGCGGAGCTGGCCGCCGAACTGGGTCCGTCCCTGGACGAACTGACGGAGGCCCAGGAGGAGGCCGCGGCGATCCGCGCCGCAGCCGCACAAGAGGCCGAGAACATGCGGCGGACGGCCGCGCGGCGGGCCGAGGAGATCGTCGCGGAGGCCCGCCACCAGGCGCCGCAGGTCCGGGAGGAGGCCGCTTCCGCGGTGCGCCGTCCGGCTGAGGCCGAGGCGGGCGGGCTGCTTGCGGCGGCCGATCGGGTGGTGACGGACGCCCGCCGACGGGTTGCGGAACGGATGCCCGCGCTGGTCGACCGGGCGGCAGCGCAGGCGCTTGCGCAGGCCGAGGAGCCGAGGAGGTCCCGGTGAGCGCCGCGTGGGTCGGCGGGGTGACCCGGGCGCGGGCCCTGCTCTCCCGCTGCCTGGGGCTCCAAGGGGCGCGGGAACTCGCATCCGCCCCCACGCTCGGTGATGCCCTGAGGCAACTGGCGGCGACGCCCTACCGCAGGGACCTCCTCCCGGACGCCGACCTTGCCCAGGCGCAGCGAGCCGTCTCCGAGACACTGCTGTGGCACCTGCGGGTGCTGGCCGGCTGGCTGCCGCGCGCCGGTGCGAACGCGCTCCGGGTGCTGGCGGGCGGGTTCGAGATAGCCAACGTCGAGGGCCGGCTGCGCTCCTTCACCGGAGTCGAGCCTCCTCCGCCGTACCGACTCGGGGCGCTGGCGACCGCGTGGCACCGCCTGGCGCGGGCCGGGAGTCCCACCGAGCTGCGGGCCGCCCTGGCCGCCTCGGCCTGGATGGACCCAGGTGGCGAGGACCCGGTGTCCGTGGCCACCGCGCTACGGGTCGCGGCCGCCGCCCGGACCGCCGAGGCGGTGCCGCCCGCGCGGCGGTGGGCGGCGGGCCGGGCCGCCCTGCTGGCGGCCCGCGACCGGTACGTCACGGGGCGCCCGCTGCCTGCGGCGGCCGCGCGGCGCGCCGCCCCGCTCCTGGGGTCGCGGGCCGTCGGGGCGGCCTCGTTCGAGGAGTTCCGCCATCAACTGGCGCCGGACGCCCGCTGGGCGGTGGACGGAGTCGAGGACGCGGCGGACCTGTGGCGGGCGGAAGCCCGCTGGTGGACGGTTCTCGACCGGGACGGCGCGGTGTTGCTGCGCGGCACCCGGTTCGGCCTCGCGCCGGTGGTGGGGGCCGTGGCGGTGCTGTCCGCGGACGTGTGGCGGGTGCGGGCCGCGCTGGTGCTGGCCGAACGCGGCGGGCCTCCGGAGGCGTTCGATGCGCTGGGCTGAGGCGATGTCACCGGTCCGGATGCGGCGGGTGGCGGTCGTGGCGCCCACCGGGACGCTGCGCGAAACGCTGCTGCTGCTCGCGGAGGCGGGCTGTGTGGAGGTCGACCGGGTCGAGGAGGTGCCGCCGGGACCGGCGGGCCGACGGCTGCGGCTGCTCACCGCCGCGCCGGGCGGATCCGCCGCCCTGTCCGGCGCGCCGCCCGATCTCGACGCGCTGGAGCGGCGGCACCAGAGTGATCTCCTGGCGGGCGAGGCGGAGCTGGAGGAGCGGCTGGCGAGCGCGGTCCGGCAGGGCGAGGTGTCTGCCCTTGCGGGCTGGTGCCCCGCCGCGGAGGTGCCGCACCTGGCCGAGCGGCTGGGCCCGGTCGGGGGCGCGGTGCTGCCGTTGCGCCCGCCCCGCGGGGTCGACCCACCCACGCAGCTGCGCGATGGCGGGCGGGTGCACCGGGCGTTCGTCCCGCTGGTGACGACGTACGGCACGGTGCCGTACGCGGACCTCGACCCGTCCTGGCCGGCCGGGATCGCCTACGCGGTGATGTTCGGCCTGATGTTCGGCGATGCCGGGCACGGGTTGCTGCTCGTGCTGGCTGCGCTGCTGCTGTGGCGCGGTCGCCCCCGGCGGCTCGCGCGGCTGCGCCGGCTGTGGCCGTTCGTGGCCGGCGCCGGGCTGGCCGCCACGCTGGCGGGTGCGGCGTACGGGGAGTTCTTCGGTCCGACCGGGCTGCTTCCGGTGCTGTGGCTGGATCCGCTGGACGAGCCCGGGCGGCTGCTGCTGGCGGCCGTCGGCCTGGGCGGGCTGCTTCTGGGGCTGGCGTACGCGGCCGGGGTGTCGAACAGGTGGCGCGAGGGAGGCCCGGCAAGGGCACTGTACGCGACCTCCGGGGTGGCCGGTTTCGCGGTCTTCCTCGGCCTCGGCCTGGGCGGCTGCGGAACGTACCTGCACGTACCGGTGGCCGCGGTCGCCGGGGCGGCGCTGGCGGTCACCGGGCTGGCGCTGGCCGGTACGGGCCTTTTCGCCGCGACCGGTGGTGGGCTGGGCGGCGCGGCACAAACCGGGGTACAACTCTTCGACGTGCTGGTGCGCATCCTCGCCAACACCGTGTCCTTCGCGCGTCTCGCCGCATTCGGCCTCACCCACGCGGCCCTCGGGCAGGTGGTGTGGCACGGCACGGCCGCTCTGGCCGGGCGGGGTCCGTGGGCGCTGGTCGGGGCGGTGCTGGTGTTCGTCGCAGGCAATGCCCTGGCCTTCGCGCTGGAAGGCCTGGTGGCCGGGGTCCAGGCCCTGCGGCTCGAGTTCTACGAGCTGTTCTCGCGCGTGTTCGAGAGCCTGGGCCGGCCGTTCCGGCCCTGGCGGTTGCCCGTCCGCCGTACGGAGGTGAGCTGAGTGGTCACCTGGCTGATCACACTCCCGGTCCTGGCCGGGGTGTTCGGCGCCGTTCATCTGCTGACCCGGCGGCGCGGCCGTGCGGCCGTACGCTGGCTGCTCGGCGTGAACGTGCTGATGGTCGGCGGCGCGCTCGCCCTGCTGGTGACCGCGCTGAACAGCACCGCCCGGGCGGACGCGCCGACGGCTGCCGCGGCTTCGGGGTCCGGGTCGGCCGCGCTGATCGGCGCCGCGATCGCGGTGGCGGGCGCGTCGATCGGGGCGTCGCTGGCCGTCGCCTACACCGGCGCCGCCGCGATCGCCGCGCTGAGTGAGCGCCCGGAGCTCTTCGGGCGGGCCATGGTCATCGTCGGCCTCGCCGAGGGCATCGCCGTGTACGGCCTGGTGGTGGCGATCCTGCTGATCGGGAAGGCCTGACGTGGGCGCGGTGGCCGCCATCGGCGAGCGGACCCGGGTGGCCGGGCTGGCACTCGCCGGGGTGGTGGTACTGGTCGCCGAGCGGCCCGAGGAGGTGCGGCGGGCCTGGGCCGAGCTGCCCGAGGGCGCAGAGCTGGTCATCCTCACACCGGACGCGGCCCGGGCCGTCGGCTGCGAACTCGCGGAGGGGGCCCGGCCACTGACCGTCGTGATGCCCCCGTGAACGCCGAACCGCCGACCGACGCCCTGCGCCCGGTGCGGGCGGAGCTCCTGCGCACCGCCCGGGCGGACGCGGACGTGCTCCTCTCCGAGGCACGCCGGGACGCCGACCGTACGCTCGCGGCCGCCACGACCGAGGCCGAGGCGATCCTCGGCGGTGCCCGACAGGACGGGGCGGCCGACGGGCGGGCAGCGGCGCGGCAGGAACTCACCCGCGCCCGCAGCGCTGCCCGGAATGCCGAACTGGCCGCCCGGGGCGCGGCCTATGCGGAGCTTCGCCGACGCATCACCGCGCGCCTGCGCGAGCTGTGCGAGGCGGACCCGGCGCACCGCGAGCGGCTGGCAGCACGGGCACGATCCCTGCTCGGCCCGGATGCCCGGGTCGTCGGGCACCCGGACGGCGGCGTCCTCGCGACGGCCCCGGGCCGGGTGGTCGATCTCGGCCTGCCCGCCGTGGCCGACCGGGCGCTGGAGCGGATCGGCTCGGCCGCGGAGGCGCTGTGGGAGCCGTGACCCCGTACCGGATCCTGCGGGTCGCCGGTCCGCTGGTGGAGCTGGCGTGCTCCGGTGACATCGCCATGCATGACGTGGTGCTACTCGGTGACGCCGAACTGCCCGGCGAGGTGGTGGCGATCGGCGGCGGGGTGGC
Organism: Kitasatospora sp. NPDC051164; assembly: GCF_044455625.1. Classification (NCBI taxonomy): domain Bacteria; kingdom Bacillati; phylum Actinomycetota; class Actinomycetes; order Kitasatosporales; family Streptomycetaceae; genus Kitasatospora; species Kitasatospora sp. NPDC051164. Next base: position 204,956 of record NZ_JBITFB010000010.1, read on the forward strand.
GACCGTCCAGGCGTACGAGTACACCGGCGGTCTGGCACCGGGGCATCCGGCCCGCCCTCGGGGCGGGCCGCTGCGCGCGGCGCTGGGGCCGTGGCTGCTCGGCGGTGTCTTCGACGGCCTGCTCCGCCCCCTTTCCGATGCCGGGGACCGGCTCGTCCCCGGCGGTGGCAGCCGCGCGAACGGCCGCGCCTGGCCCTTCGTCCCGTCCGTCGAACCGGGCGCGCGGACGGATGAGGGCGGCGCGCTCGGGACGGTCACCACCCAGGCGGTGCCCTTCCGCGTTCTGGTGCCGCCCGGCTGTTCGGGGCCGGTGGAGCGGATCGCCCCCGAGGGCCGCTATCCGGCCGACGCGGTGCTCGCGGTAGTCGGCGGCACCGAGGTCCGGATGGCTGCCGAGTGGCCGGTCCGCACCCCTCGCCCGGTGCGCGCGCGGATCGACGCCGTCGACCCCCTGCACACCGGCCAGCGGGTGATCGACCTGCTGTTCCCTGTGGCCCTGGGCAGCACGGTCGCCGTCCCGGGCGGCTTCGGCACCGGCAAGACCGTCCTGCTCCAGCAGATCGCCAAGTGGTGCCACGCCGATGTGATCATCTACGTCGGCTGCGGAGAGCGCGGCAACGAGATGGCCGACGTGATCGCCGAACTGGCCGAGCTGGACGACCCCAGGACCGGAGGGCGCCTCGCCGACCGGACGGTCGTGGTTGCCAACACCTCCAACATGCCGATGATGGCCCGCGAGGCGAGCGTCCACACGGGTGTGACGGTGGCCGAGTTCTTCCGCGACATGGGACTCGACGTGGTGGTGATCGCCGACTCCACCTCGCGCTGGGCCGAGGCGCTGCGCGAGTTCGCCTCCCGGATGGGCGAACTCCCCGCCGAGGAGGGCTACCCGGCCCGCCTCGCCTCAGAGCTGGCGGCCTTCTACGAGCGGGCTGGGGCCGTCCGTACCCTTTCGGGCGCCTTGGGCACGGTGACCGTGCTGGGCGCCGTCTCACCGCCGGGCGGGGACCTGGCCGAACCGGTCACCGCGCACACGGAGCGCTTCGTGCGCTGCCTGTGGACGCTCGACCGAGAGCTGGCGTACGCCCGCCACTATCCGGCGATCTCCTGGTCCGGCTCCTTCTCCCGCGACGTCGGAGCCCTGTCCACTGCTCGGGCGGGCTCCGGCGACCCGGGCTGGGCACGGCACCGCAAGCAGGTCGCCGCCGTGCTCACCGAGGCCGACCGGCTGGCCGATCTCGTCGAGCTGGTCGGCCTCACCGCGTTGCCGGACCAGGAGCGGATCAGTGTGCTGGCCGGCCGGCTGGTCCGGGAAGGGGTGCTCCAGCAGAGCGCGCTGTCCGCGCAGGACGCGTACTGTGCGCCGGAGAAGACCACCGCCCTGGTGGAGGCCGTTCTCGCGGTCGCCGCCCGGTGCCGGGCGCTGGTGGAATCCGGCACCCCGGCGGACGCGGTCGAGGTCGTCGACTTCACGCCGCTGCTGCGTGCCCGCGAGGAGACCGGGCCCCGGAACGCCGCGGGAGTGGCCGCCCGGCGGGACGCCGTCCTGCAGGCGCTGGCGCCAGGGGGACGGCCGTGAGATGGAGCGAGGTCGAGTACACCGACGTCCGCGAACTGCGCGGTCCGCTCGCGGTGGTGGGCGGGGTCACCGGGGTCGGCTGGGACGAGTTCGTCCGGATCACCCTCGGCTCGGGCGAGCAGCGGCACGGCCTCGTCCTGGAGGTCGACCGCGGCCTCGCCGTGCTCCAGGTGCTGGAGGGCACCGCGGGCATCGACCCGACGGCGGTGCGGGTCGCCTTCGCTGGCAGCCCGCTGCGCATCCCGGTCGGGCCGGGCTGGCTGGGCCGGATCTGCAACGGGCGAGGTGAGCCGATCGACGGCGGACCGCCGGTGTTCGGTGCTGCCGAGGCCGAGGTCGGCGGCACCCCGATCAACCCGGTTCGGCGCGTGCCTCCCTCCGAGCCCGTCCTCACCGGGGTGGGCGCCATCGACGTGCTCACCACGCTCGTACGGGGGCAGAAGCTGCCCATCTTCTCGGCGGCGGGTCTGCCGCACCTCGAACTCGCCGTACAGATCGCCGCGCAGTCCACTACCGGCGGCGAGGAGTTCAGCGTCGTCTTCGCCGGCATGGGCCTCACGCACGCCGACGCGTCCTTCGTCCGCGGCGCCCTCGCCGAGCGCTCGGCCGCCGGCGAGCTGGTGCTGCTGCTCAACACCGCCGACGACCCGGTGATCGAACGGCTGCTCACCCCCCGTCTGGCGCTAACCGTCGCCGAGCACCTGGCCTTCGACGGCGGGCGGCACGTCCTCGTGGTGATGACCGACATGACCGCCTACGCCGAGGCGCTGCGTGAGGTCTCCGCCGCACGGGGCGAGATCCCCGCCCGACGGGCCTATCCCGGCTACCTCTACAGCGACCTCGCATCGCTGTACGAACGCTGCGGCCGCATCCGCGACCGCCCCGGCTCGGTCACCGTCCTACCGGTCCTCACCATGCCCGCCGGCGACATCACCCACCCGGTCCCCGACCTCACCGGCTACATCACCGAAGGGCAGATCGTCCTCACCCGCGAGACCCACGCCCGCAGCGTGTACCCGCCGGTGGACGCGCTCTCCTCGCTCTCCCGCCTGATGCGCAAGGGGGCCGGCCCCGGGCGCACCCGGGAGGACCATCTCGACGTCGCCGCCCAGCTGCTCGCCGCGCTCGCCCGGGCCCGGCAGGTCCGGGAGCTCGCCGACCTCATCGGCCGCCCCGCCCTCAGCCCCACCGACCTGCGGTACCTGGAACTCGACGAGGCCTTCCAGCTCCGCTTCCTGGCCCAGCGCCCCGACGAGAACCGGCCGCTGGACGCCTCCCTGGCGCTTGCCTGGGAGGTCCTGCGCACCCTGCCCCGCGGCCAGCTCGCCATGATCCCGTCCGAACTGCTCGACCGGCACGGTGTCGCATGACCCCACCGCGCCCCGGAGGGCCGCACCCCGTATCGGGGCGGGCCGGACGGCTGCGCCTGCGGCACCGGCTCGAGGTCGCACTGCGCGGGTCCGAGCTCCTGGACCGCAAGCTCGCCGTCCTGCGCGAGCGACATCGACTGCTGGCGGCCGAGGAGGAGGCCGCCCGGCGGGCCTGGCACACGGCGGTGCAGGAGGCCGAGACGTGGCTGCTGCGCGGGCTGCTTCTGAGCGGCGATCGGGCGCCGGCGGCGGTCGTCGCGAGCCGGGCCGACGTCGTCGTCGAGTGGACGGTGTCGATGGGCGTACACCACCCGTCCAGGGCCGTCTGCACCGACGCCGTACGGGCACCCACCGAGGCATTGCCGGCCAACACCGCCCTCGCACACGCGGAGACCGCCTACCGCACCGTGGTGCGGACGGCTGCCGCGTACGCGGCGGCACGCACCGCGGCAGGCCTGGTCCAGGCCGAGATCGACCGTACCGGGCGGCGGGTCCGCGCCCTGCGCAGGCACTGGCTCCCGCGCCTCGCCGAAGCGCTGGCGCACCTGGACCAGGGGCTCGAGCAGGCCGAGCACGAGGACGCGGTCCGCCGCCGCTGGGCGGCCGGCGCGCCCGGCCGCTCGCCGACAGCGGGAGCGGGCTCCGCGGGCGGAGCCGACACGGCGCGATGACTCGCCTCGCGCTCCGCCCGGCGGCGAGCAGACCGGGCCGTCCGAAGTGCGGCTGGTGTCGCCGCTGCCCAGGCTGGAAGTGGTAGCGCAATCGGAGAACGGGAGGCCGTCATGGATCGCTTGGACGGCAGGGCCGCGATCGTCACGGGCGGCGCGCGCGGGATCGGCGCGGCGATCGCCCGCCGGTTCGCAGCAGAGGGCGCGGCAGTGACCATCGCGGACGTCCTGCGCGCGGAAGGCGAGTCGCTCGCGGCCGAACTCGGACCGCCCACGAGGTTCCACACCTTGGACGTCACCAACCCGCACGACTGGTCGGCCGCGATCGCGGAGGCCGAGCGCGCGGTGGGCCCGCTGTCGCTCCTGGTCAACAACGCCGGGATACTCGAATTCGGCAGCATCGAGATACAGACTCCCGAGTCCTTCCGCCGGGTCCTGGACGTCAACCTCTACGGCGCCTGGCTCGGCCTGCACACCGCGATCCCCGCGCTGCGCCGCGCCGGCGGCGGTGTCGTGGTCAACATCTCCTCCACCGCCGGCCTGATGGGATACGCCGAGATCGGCGCCTACACGGCCAGCAAGTGGGGGCTGCGCGGGCTCACCAAGGCCGCCGCCCTGGAACTCGCCCGCGACGGTGTCCGGGTCTGCTCCATCCACCCGGGGCCGATCAGCACACCGATGACCGCCGGGATGGGCGACTCGGTCGCCTCGAGCCAGCCCATTCCCCGCTTCGGCCGCCCGGAGGAGGTCGCCGCGATGGCCCTGTTCGTGGCCGCTGACGCCACCTACTCGACCGGATGCGAGTTCGTCGTCGACGGTGGCGCGACGACCGGCAGCATGATCCTCGCTGACCCCGAGACCTGACTCAGAGCCGAGTAGAGGTCGGCGGGGTCCGCTCCTCGGCCGACACCACGCTCCACCCCGAAGATCCTCCTGGGAGACCGCAATGAGAGCCGCCATCGGAGACCGCGTCATCGTGGAAGGCACGCGCCCCGGCGTACCGCGGCGCGACGGAAAGGTGACCGCGCTGCACCGGCCGGACGGCGAACCGCCCTGGGAAGTCCTGTGGTCGGACACCGGGCACTCCACCCTGTTCTTCCCCGGTCCGGATAGTCGCCTGCACCACTTCACCCGGCAAGCCCCGAGCAGGCAGGCGCCCCGGCCGTCCGACCGACCGCACACCTCCTCGGAGACGGAGCGGAGCGAGCCGGCCAGGCCCGGGGAACCCACTGGCGGTCCGGAACAGGCCATGCCGAGCGACCCCGGCGACCTCGGCAGACGAGTCGCGCTGCGTCGTGAGCAGCTGGGACTCAGCCGGGAACAGACCGCGGTCCGGGCAGGCATGGCGGTGAGGTACCTGGAGTACCTGGAAACCTCGCCCACCGATGTCGAGAGGGGAGCACTGGCCAGGCTGGCCGCCGTGCTGGACACGTCGGTCACACAGTTGCTGGGCGGCGGACTCGACCTGCCGCCCGGCCGCACGAGCGCCGCCGCGCACCCGGTGCTGGAAGAGCTGGCACGTTCCGAGTGCTGGGAGCGGCTGTCCACCGACGGAGTCGGCCGGGTGGCCCTGAGCACCACAACGGGTCCTATTGTCCTCCCGGTCAACTACTGGGTGCTGGACGGCACACTGATCTTCCGCACAGCTGCCGACGGCGCGCTTGCCGCCACCGTCGGCCAGCGCGTCGCCTTCGAGGTCGACCGGATCGACGAGGTGCTGCGCACCGGCTGGAGCGTGCTGGCCACAGGTGACGCCCATCGGATCGACGACCGGCCGGCGCTGGCCCACCTGAAACAACGCGACAAGCCGTCACCCTGGGCGGGCGGTGAGCGCGAGCTGTGGGTCCGGATCAGGCCGACCGAACTCAGCGGCCGCGTGATCCGTACCGCCGACGACCCGACGCGGTAACGCCCGTCCGACGACGGGCGCGTACTCCGGATGCGATCACCGCGTCCACCGCGGCACCTCCATCCGGGCACGACCCACCGCAGCGCTCTGCGCGACGACGCGGAGCCGTCGACCCGACCACGGGTCGGGCGGTCATGGCATGCCATCCTGATCGTCGCCCGTATGGTCCTTCCGCTGCGTCCGATCGGTGACCGACACCACCGTCGACTGGGCCTCGGACGAGGCCATTCTGCGCGGCGTCCCGCTGCAAATCCTGCACGCCTGGCTCGGCGAGACGCTGAACGCGCCGACCGGGCAGGAGACCAGGCTCACCCGGGACGCCGGCGAGGCGGCGCTCGGAGCGGCGCGTGAACAGGCTGGGCTGCACCGTCCAGGCCTCGCGGTCACCACCCAGCTGGCGGACGACTACGCCCGCGACGCCCTGCTCGCGGTGTCGGAGGAGGCGGATCTGCTCGTACTCGGAGCGCGCGGCTCGGGCGGATTCTCGCGTCTGCTGGTCGGCCCGACGAGCCTGTATGTCTCCTCTCACGCCCTGTGCCCGGTCGTCGAGGTTCACTCCGCCGACGGCCGGTCGACGGCCGGCGGCGTACTGGTGGGAGTGGACGGGGAGGACGGCAGCGATGGCGTGCTCACTCTCGCGTTCGAGGCCGCAAGCAGGAGGCGCCTGTTGCTGCAGGCTGTCCATGCCTGGAGCTATCCCCTGGTCAGTGGGCCGGGTCACGCGTTCCCGGCCGTGTACGAGGAGGAGCACGTCGCCGCCGAGCGGGAGCGGCTGCTGGTCGAGGCACTTGCGGCCGGGCGCCAGCAGTTCCCCGATGTCGAGGTGACCGAAGTCGCGGTGCGCTCCGACGCGGCGCGATTGCTGGTGACTCTCTCCGAGGCCCATCAGCTGGTGGTGGTCGGGCGCCACGGCGCGGTACGCGGGCCCATGCGGCGGCTCGGCTCGGTGAGCCAGGCCGTGGTGCAGCACGCGCACTGCCCGGTTGCGGTGGTACCGGTGGGCTGATCCGGCCGCCGGTCGGGACTGGCGACGCGGGGCCGCCCGGTCTCGAACGAGCGGGAGGCGAGCCGGGGCCTTCAACCGGTACCGTAGCCCCCCGCCGGGGACTCGATCACCAGGACCAGGAAGAACGTTCCCGCCCCCTCTGCACTCAGCCGCCGCCACCCGGACCGCTGGCTTGTGGTCATCCGTCCCACCTCCCCGGTAGTTCCTCCACGGTGCGCCCTACGGGCATCGGTCGGCCAGGGCCTGTCAGGCCACCTCGGTGACCACTTAGTGGTCTGCGCCGGAAGTCCTTCGGGGGTTGACTCCGGAGCCGATTTCGTGGGCGGTGCTTGCTCAGATGCCGGGCGGTGAGGTAGAGCTGTCAGGCACAGTCGAGGACGTCTTCGGGGCTGCCGATGGTGCTGGCGAGGTGGAGGGCGAAGCCCCAGATGCTGGCGGAGCCGCGGTAGCGCAGGCGCATGAGCCTAACGGTCTCGCCGCCTGCCTGCTCGCCGTCGACGTAGGCGGGCGCTGCGGTGGCGGACGTGCACGGCGGCCAGCTGGGCTATCTCGGGTTCGAAGACGTAAGACATGCCTAAGGCAACAGGCCACGTTCCGTACGTGCCTTACGAACATCTGAGGGGTCTTGAGGCACGTTCGGCACATGAGGGCTGTGAAGGCCCGCGCTCGCAAGGTGAGCACGATGATCACGCGCAGTCAGTGGGCGGGCACTGTATCCATGGTTCCGACGACCGAGAGGAGCTGCAGTTTGCCGGCGGTCTCGGAGGTGGGGGGCGCGGTGTAGGCGACGATACGCAGATCGTTGTCGACGGCGGTGAGGACGTCGCAGTCAAGGTCGAGGCGTCCGACGGTGGGGTGGTGGAGGGTCTTGCGCTCGGAGGCGAAGGGGATGACGGCTCCCTTGGCCCACAGGGTGGCGAATCGGGGGCTGGTGTCGAGGAGGTCGCTGACGAGTTGCCCGACGAAGCGGTCGTGGGGGTAGCGGCCGTGGGTGATGCGCAGGTCCGCGACGAGCGCCTGCTGGAACCGGTCGATTTCCTCGGATTCCAGCAGGACGTCGTCCAGAGGCCGGGTGAAGACCGTCCACGCTACGTTTCCGGGCCGTCCCGCCGCGGTGTGGCCGAACACGGAGGTCCACATCGGGTTGCCGGTGATGAGGGTCCATGCCGCGTCGTAGACCGCGACGGGCGTGTCCGCGAGGCGGGTCAGGAGGCGTTGGACGCCCGGGGATATGTGCGTGGGAACGACCAGGTCCGAGGGCGGAAGGTGATCGGCGAGCCGGTAGAAGTGGGCGAGCTCCTCGCGTGAGAGCCGCAGTGCCCGGCCCAGGGCCGCGACGGTGGCCGCAGAGGGGTCCGCACGCCCCTGTTCCATGCGGACGATGTAGTCGACCGAGAGGTTCGCGAAGGTGGCCAGCTCCTCGCGGCGCAGGCCCGGGACGCGGCGGGCCGGCCCTGGGGGCAGCCCGAGGTCGGCGGGCTGGACACGGTCGCGCCAGGTGCGCAGGAGAGCTGCGAACTCGTTCGGCTCGGAGGTCATGCGTCCAGTGTCGCGCGGGGGCGCATTGTGTGGGTGGTACGGGCAGTCCCAGGGACGTCGCGGGCCAGGGACGCCGACGTCGGCAGGCCTACGTTGATGGAGCAAGGCCGCACCACGGTGCTCCGGAAGGACCGGAGGCGCCCGGCCTCGCCCCGCACAGAACGGCAGTCATCACCATGAGCACCTCCCCCAAGGACGCCCTCGCCACCGCCCAGGCCTTCATCCGCGCCTTCGAGGACCGCGACAGCAAAGCGGTCGCCTCGCTGCTCGCGCCGACGGCGAGCTTCGTCATCCCCCTCTCGATCGAGGGCACCCCGGCGCCCTGGTACGTCTTCGAGGACCCGCAGAGCATCCTGGGCTACATCAACTCCGTCGCGGCGAAGTTCGACCACGTCGCCTTCCTCGACCAGGTCTGGACGGCAGGCGCTGATGGCCGGTCGGTCTTCCTGCAGGCCAACGGCGACATCCTGTCCACCGCGGAGAAGCTCGTCTACAACAACGTGTACATCTTCCGCATCGACGTCCAGGACGGGAAGATCGCCAAGGTGTGGGAGTACGCCAACCCCGTCGCCTACGCCAACCTCGGCATCCAGAACTCCGAGGCCGAGAACGCCGCGCAGGCTCGCTGACACCGACCCGCGCACACCGCAAGCCTGCGACTCGCGGCGCTCCTCCGCCCCGGCGGACCGCCTCCCCAGCGGCCGGAACGCCGTGGGCGAAACGGAACGGCAGCCGTGAGTCCCATGGCCCGCACACGTGAGACCCGGCAGCCCCCTCGGGATCTGCCGGGTCTCACGGCGTCCATCAAATGATTTCGGTCGAATCGTTTCCAGTCCTAATGAACGCAAGTGTTCCGACCGGAACACTTGGGACTGATGTTCGGCCAGCGTGCCTAATGTGCCTTCACGGCCTCAAGGCTGCTGACCTGCCCTGATGGCCACCAACCCTAGATAACGCTGGGCGCCAGTGGATGCCGGGCAGCCGCTGGGCAGGGTTGTCGACGAGCGGGGCCAGCGACCAGGTCTCGTCCGCGTAGCGGCTGTTGAGGTGGGCGTGGCGCGCGATGACCAGGTCGGCGGGGATGACCGGGGTGTGCGGTGCGGGCGGAGCGAGCCGGCCCTGGTGCGCGCCGGCGAGGGGTGTGGTCACGGGTTGAAATCTCCGTCGAGCAGAGCCTGCACGATGTCACGGTCAACAGGGCCGGCCTGGTGGCGGGCCGCAGCCCAGGTGGCTTCGCCGACCTGGCGCCCAAGGCGCCCCACACGGGTACGTGCGGGGCGCCCGCCCATGTGCCGGCGGTCAGGCGGGGCGGATGTGCTCTGCCTGCGGGCCCTTCTGGCCCTGCACGACGTCGAAGGTCACCTTCTGGCCCTCCTGGAGTTCACGGAAGCCCTGGGCGTCGATGTTCGAGTAGTGGGCGAACACGTCGGGGCCGCCACCGTCCTGCTCGATGAAGCCGAAGCCCTTCTCGGCGTTGAACCATTTCACCGTGCCGGTAGCCATGCGCTTCTCCTTCGTGGGAACCGAGCGGATCCCGCTGGTGCGGGCCCGGAGGTGATCGCCTTGGTCCGGAGAAGCCTTGAGCAGCAAAAACGCCCACGGCATGTACCGCGGGCGAGAACTTCGGAACCACGACTGCTTGATCAAAACGTTACACCGCAGGGAACCCAGCAGCCAGGGAGCCGAACCGGACACGAACCGGCGTGGCTGTGCCGCCCATACACGCTTCGGGCAGGGCATGACCGACGGCCGCGAACACGCGCGGGACTTCCCTGCTGAACGGATGCGGGAGGCCTCGCACTGGCAGACCCTGGGGGAAGAGCCGACCTCGGAGGAGAGCGATGAGCAGTACCAGTGGCTCACGGGCACCGAGCGCCATGGTGCACATGTCGATCTCCGGGGCGCCACCGGTGGCGAACGTGGTCGCTGACACGGTGGGACAGGCGTTCAGGCTGATCGTCGTCCCTGGTCCTGGCACGGCGGGGGACTATGTCTCACCCGCCGATCAGGTGGTCCGCACCCGCTGGCAGGTGGACACGTCGGCCACGACCGACGAAGCCGCCGCACAGCCGGTCACCCTCGCGGACCCCGGTGCCGACCCGGTGAAGGTGGAGCTGAGCGGTCGGGCCGAGGCCGTCGGCAAGGTCGATGCGCTGATCCGCGCGCGCTTCCGCGCCGGACCGCCGACGGGGATTTCGCAGGCGTTCGAAGTGTGGCCGGGGAGTCCGCCCCATCCCACAGGCCACCCATGACCGACGCGGCATGCACCTGGCGATAGGTCAGGCGCTGCCGCACCGCGCGCGCCGACCGAGCCGGCCGCGTGGTCGCACCGAGCGACAGTCGGCAAAACGTTCGGGGCATGACGGCACGAGTGGACGACGCCGACCCGCGCCGAGCCGTGCGCGGCGGCTCCCGCCATAGGGGCGTAAACCCGCTGTCAGTCCGGATGCGCACCGGCCGAGGCAGGCGGACCCTGGATCCATGAGCACCTACGACGACGCCGTGATCGTCACTTGCGGTGAGTTGACGTTCCCGGCACAGGCGGATCTGTCGTCGGCGTCAGGGGATGATCCGCTGACGTCCTGGGGCGGTACTCTCATCGCGGACAACGAGGAGCACGCGTTCGAACTCCGGCAGGCCCGGCAGGGCCTCATCCAGTTCCCCGATGGGCGCGAGGGCTTGTTCAAGGTCACCGACACGGAGACCGGTGAACTGTGGCTCGGGGTCCAGGGCTACGGCCCTACGCCGTTCTGATTCACCCCCCATGACGGCACCCTGCAGGCGCGTTCATCCCCAGCCAAGGCGTCAAGACGGCATAGGCACACACGATGAAGTCAGGCCCCGTCGGAGGCCCCGTCGCCCCTTGTCACTGATCGCGTCTCGCAGCAGCGTCGCGCGAGCAGACGAAAACCTGCAAGGTGGGCTTCCTTCGCCGGCATTGTCCGGATCAGGTGATGGAGGTCGCCTTCCGGTCTCACAGACCTTCCGGCCTCTCAGCCCGACCGTCGACAAACACCCCGTCGCGGAGCCTCCGCCCATCGCCCGGGGCCATCCGGTCGAACTCCCTCGCTCGCCCTGCAGGCCAACTCTCACAATACTCCCGCCCCCGCCCGGCACCAGGGCCGAACGGCCCCATCGCCGTCCGGGCCACCGGGCCGGCTGACCGAGCCGAACAGCGCCTCGATGAATCCGTCATGTCACCGAACTGCTCACTCGAGATGGTCGGCCCCCTTCGCCTACCGCTGAGCCCCGCCATCCTTCCGTGACACCCGGGACGAGGCGACAACCCCGGGGGCGTCCGGCACCGGACGGCGGTGGCCGTCTTGGCGGTGCCCGTGGACTGCGTCCGACTGCGCGTCGTGTTGGGCCGGGCGGCCCATGCCCGGCCGCTCGTTCTCGTCCACCCTGGAGACACGGGCTCCGGACGAAGAAGGTGGTTCCCGTGCCGAATCTGGGTGTCGCAATCGTGCGACAGTACGAGCGCGGGGTGGTGTTCCGACTGGGCCGGCTGCGCGGGGTGCGCGACCCCGGGATCCGGTTCATGATCCCGCTGGCCGACCGGATGTCAAAGGTCACCCTGCGGACGGTGACCATGCCGATCCCGTCCCAGCAGGTCATCACCCGGGACAACGTCTCCATCGGCGTCGCAGCGGTCGCCTACTTCCGCCGGGTCGACCCGGTGAAGTCGATCGTCGAGATCGAGGACGTGTCCAGCGCGATCGGGCAGATCGCCCAGACCACCGTCCGAAACGTGGTCGGCCGCTCCCTCCTGGACCAGGTGCTCACCGACACCGAGACGCTCAACGAGCGGATCAAGGAGATCCTGGACGGCCTGACCCAGCCGTGGGGCGTTCTCGTCCTGGTGGTCGAGCTGAAGGACATCGAGCTCCCGCAGGGGATGCAACGGGCGATGGCCCGAGAGGCGGAGGCCGAGCGCGAGAAGCGCGCCAAGATCATCGCCGCCGAGGGCGAGGCCCTCAGTGCTGGCCGTCTCGCCGAGGCCGCCGACGTCATCTCCGACCACCCGATCGCCCTCCAGCTGCGCAACCTGCAGATCCTCGGCGAGATCGCCGCCGAGAAGAACTCCACCATCGTCTTCCCCGCCCAGTTCCTGGAGAGCGTCAGAGCCCTGACGCGCTTTGTCGGCCAGGAGAGCCCCTCGGCCACGGCCGCCACGGCGGTCACGCCGCAACCGGTCCCTGACGGGGGCCGGATGCCCCGGCCCGACTGGCCGATCCCCCGGGACGACGAGGCCCTCACCAACCCGCTGAAAGGACAGGCCTGGACATGAACGAGCAGACGACCAACGCACCGGTGCGCACCAAGACGTGGAGCCTGCGCCTGGACCTCTTCGAGGAAGGCGATCTCACGTGGGTGCATGCCGTCCTCGACACCGGGGACAACCGGCTGGAGAGCCGCACCGAAGCCCACCGCAACCCGCGCGACCCGGCCGTCCCGGAGATCGGCGACGAGTACGCCGCCGGTCGTGCACTGGTCGACCTCGGCCACCAACTGCTCCGCGCCGGCACGACCGACGCCGACGCCAACGAACCGCCACTTCCCGGCTGACGAGGAGTGCTGGGCGAAGCTGGCGCCCGGCGGGATCGGCCGCATCGCCCTGTCGACCGGCAGCGGTCCCGTCGTGATGCCGGTCAACTACCGCATCCACGACGGCACAGTGGTCTACCGCACGAGCACCGGGAGCACCCCGGCAAGCGCGGCAGGCAACCGGGTCGCCTTCGAAGTGGACTATATCGACGAGGCGCTGCGCGGCGGATGGAGCGTCCTCGTCTCGGGTATGACGATGCGTGTCGACGATCCGGAGGACGTCGAGCAGCTGACACGCCAGGGCGATCCGGACCCATGGGCCGGGGGTGAACGCCACCCGTGGATCAGCATCGCGCCCTCCGCCGTCACCGGCCGGACCATCAGTCTTCCATCAGCGGCGCCACTCGAGGTGGGCCCGAACATCCAGGAGTGTGAGATGAAAGCCGCAGTCGGAGACCACATCATCATCGAGGGCACCCGCCCCGGAACAACGCGCCGCGACGGCGAGATCGTCGCACTGCACCACGCCGACGGCAGCCCGCCCTACGACGTCCGCTGGTCGGACACCGGACACATCGCCGTGGTCATCCCCGGCCCCGACGCGCACGTCCGCCACGACCCGCGCCCAGGAGCCGAGGAGCCAGCACAACCGGGCACCACGAGATCCAAGGACTTTCACCTCTTCGCAAACTGACCCCGAGTCAACACACCTGCACCACTCTGCTCGGCACCAGCACCCACAGGCAGCGCAAACCGGGCACCTCGGGGACTCCCTGGCCGCCGGGGCGGCCCTGGCGGACGTCACGGTCCTGGGTCCGCATCTGCCGCTGGTCGGGTTCGCCAACTACCTGCTCGTCTGGGGCTCCATGCACCAGTGGGGATTCGCCTGGCAGGACGGCAGCCTCACCCGAGGACACCGTCCCTACCGACTCGCGCTCACGGGCGTGCTACTCCTCACGGGTCTGCTGGTCTGGGGCCCTTTCCCGGTGGACATGGTCGGGACCGGCCGACACGCCGGCAACACCACTCCCCCGTCGATCGCCCTGCTCGCCTTCGCCGCCGCACAGTGCGGCCTCCTTCTCACCGCCGAGCCCGCCGGGCGGTGCCTGCTCGGCTCTGCCAGGCGGCGGGACCGCCTCGCCCGCCTCAACCGGGCGGTGATGACCGTCTATCTGTGGCACCCAGTCCCGGTGGTCGTCATCGCTGTCACGCTCTACCCCGCCGGCCTCCCCCCACAGCCGTCCATCGGCACCTGGCAGTGGTGGGTCCTGCGCCCGGCCTGGTTCACCGTCCTGACCGCGCTACTCGTCACGCTGGCCATCGCGGTGCAGCGAGCGCAACGGCCGCTGCTCGGCCTGACCGGAGGGCTGGAACCCGATACGTGGTGGTCTCGCGTTCTGCTCGCGTGCGGCCTCGCTGCGGTCCTCCCCGCCGTCACCCGGCTGGCCGTCAACGGGTTCGCCCCGGCCGGGCATCCAACCGTACCCGTCCTCGCGGTCTACGCGTGCGGGTTCGTCCTGATGTTGCTCTCCGGCCGGCGCCGCCCCGCTCTCGCCACCTCTCGCGGTCCTGACCGCTGAAGGCCCGCGGCGCCCCTCCGCGTCGCGCCTGGCTTCCCGGGTCCCTCAGCGTCCATGTCGCGGCCGTCTACGGTCGGCGTGAGAACGACGAGATCCGGCCGATCTCCTGGAATCCCCGCGCTTCGAGCAGATGGCCTGCGGCGGCCGTGTCGCCCTGTCGGCCGTTGGGCGGTGCGTCCTCGTCCAGGTAGGTGATCACCTCGTGGGCGCCGTGGGCGGCCAGCACCGTGCAGCACTGCTCGGTCAGGTTCGCCCCGAGCCCACGGCCACGGTGCTGCGGATCGATGGCGATCCACCAGAGCACGCCGATCCCGTCCACCGGCACGCCGACCACGGCCTCGCCGACCAACGCGCCGTCGGGCTCGCACAGCCGCAGTCGCCGGTCCGAAGGGCGGCTGGTAGCGGTGACCTCGGCGATCGGGTACGTGCGGACCTCACCGGTATCCCCGCGGTGGGGCAGGACACGGTGAAAGGAGCGCCACTGGCAACCGGTGGAGAAGCCTGCCTCCTCCAGGGCCTTGCGGGTCGCCGGGCGGCTGCGCACCGGCAGGCCCCTCATGCCCAGCGACAGGGCGGTCGGCAACTCGAACGCATAAACAATCCGCCCACCCAGGCGGGACAGCGCCAGCTCGACGAGAACGCGGGCGGCGGCCAGGTCCTCGCCGGCATGCAGCCACAGGACGAGTCCGGCCTGGTCGGTGCGCCGTGTCGCACAGCTGACGGCCCCGAGCACCTGCCCGGTGCCATCGCAACGACCTCGGTGTGCGGGGTGTCCAGCTCCGCCCACCGCTCGGCGTCCACCGGCGAACGCCCTTCGAGGGCCTCAGCAAGCATCACCGGGGTCGCCTCCGGCTGGCCCGTCAGCCGGTCATCGGCGACCAGGGCAAGCACCGCCTCCCGGTCAGTCGCCCTGTACGGCCGCGCGGACAGCCGCACCGCCGGATCCGCACCGCTGGCCACCATGCCGCTCCGCCTCCAAATACTCCACGTCAGGCACCCCGATTCCTGCCCCAAAAAACAGGACTCGCTCGCTGAGGACTCATCAAGCGATTCGTCAGGGAACATCCATACACGAAAGGACTGATGTTCCATCAGAGGCGAACCGGCCGGTGAGCGGAAGTACGCATCTGTTGCCGGTGTGTGGATGGAAGATGAGAAACAGATCGATGCGATCCGCCACCGGTCCTCACCCGGCCGGTGCGTGTCCGGACGTCAGGCCGCCGGGTGCGGAGCGGGAAGCAGGTGGCTGGTGAACCACTGGGTGGCGAGGTTCGCCACTTCCTCCAAGGCGCCGGGTTCCTCGAAGAGGTGGGTGGCGCCGGGGACGACGGTCAGTCGGTTCTCGCAGCGCAGCCGTGCCTGGGCCTGCCGGTTGAGGTCGATGACCACGTCGTCGTTCCCTCCGACGATCAGCAGGGTGGGGGCGGTCACCGCGGGCAGGCGCGGGCCGGCGAGGTCGGGCCGGCCGCCGCGGGAGACGACCGCCCGGACCGGGGAGTCCGGCTCGGCAGCCGCCCAGAGCGCCGCGGCGGCTCCGGTACTGGCACCGAAGTAGCCCACCGCCAGGCCGCGGGCCTCGTCCTGGCCGAGGAGCCAGCGGGTGGCGTCGGTCAGGCGGCGGGCGAGCAGGCCGGTGTCGAAGACGTTCGCCCGGTCGTACTCCTCCTCCTCGGTCAGCAGGTCGAACAGCAGGGTGGCCAGGCCCGCGCGGTTCAGGGCCCGGGCGACGAAGCGGTTGCGCGGGCTGTGCCGGCTGCTGCCGCTGCCGTGGGCGAAGAGCACGATGCCCGCAGCCCCTTCGGGTACGCCCAGCTGGCCGCCGAGCCGGACTCCTCCCACGTCCACGACGACCTCCGGGTCGGCGACCGGCGGCCGTGCACCGGAGCGCGCCGACGCGGCGGGGCCGGGCGGCTCGGTACCGCTCATCTGGGCGTCCGCCTCGTCGAGGCAGGCGACGACCTCGGCGTCGGTGGTCTGGGCGAAGTCCTCGTAGAACTGGCCGATCCCGAAGAAGCCCCCGGGCGTGCTCAGCGCCACCAGTTCGTCGGCAACGTCCTCCAGTCTGCTGGTCCAGCCCGGCGGTGCGACCGGGACGGCGAGGACCACGCGCGCCGCGCCCTGCCCACGGGCGATCAGGCAGGCCGCCCGGGCGGTCGAACCCGTCGCGATGCCGTCGTCCACGACCACCGCCGTCCGTCCCCGCAGCTCCGTCCGGCGACGATCCCCCCGATACCTCCGGGCCCGCCGGTCCAGTTCCACCCGTTCCCGCTCCTCCACCTGCGCCAGCTCGTCCTCGGAGGTCCGGGTGGAGCGCATGACCGCCTCGTTGACGACCCGTACCCCGCCCTCGCCGATCGCCCCCATGCCCAGTTCCGGCTGGAACGGGACGCCGAGCTTGCGCACCACGATGACGTCCAGCGGCGCGTCGAGCGCCTTCGCGACCTCAGCCGCCACCGGCACCCCGCCCCGGGGAAGACCGAGAACGACCAGGTCCCCGCCCGCGAGGTGCTTCAATCGCCCGGCCAGCCGGCGCCCCGCATCCACACGGTCGACGAAATACATGACCCGACCCTCCTCCGGACAGCCTGCGGGACCGCGCAGGGAGCACGGCTCGTGTTCCACGATCCTCTCCCCGGCGGGCGCACGCGAACGGCCGAATCCCGCCGGACAGCCACCCGTCGGTCCCTCCGATCACGGCACAACGCAAGCGGGCGTGCCGCCGCACAGGCTTCGGAGGACGATGAAGGAACAGGCCGATCGGCGACCGCGGTCTCCCTCCAACCTGGCGGAGCCGCCACGCCGGGCAGCCCGTGCGCAGGCCGTACGCCGCCGGAGGTCCCCATGAACACCAGTCCCGCACCCAGCTCTCCCGGCCCAGTGGTGGTCGGCACGGACGGCTCGGAGCACGCCCGCCGCGCCATGGTCTTCGCCCTCCGCGAGGCGCAGCTGCGCGGTGTCGGGGTGCGGACCGTCTGTGCATACGGCGGAGGACACACCGAGCCCTCGGACAGGGGCATGACGGGCTGGAACCGGGCGAGCGGCGAGCCGTCACCGCACCTCCATGACATCGTCTCGCGCGAGGTCACGGACTCGGTCGAGGAACTGCGCCGACAGGTCGGCGAGCCGTTCGTCGAGGTGGAGGTCCGCTGCGAGCGCGGTCGACCCGCACAGGTGCTGCTGGATGCGAGCCGGGACGCGAGTCTGCTCGTGGTGGGCACCCGCGGCGCCGGGATCTGGGGGCGGCTCGCGCTCGGCTCGACCAGTACCGCGGTCGTCCACCACGCCCACGTCCCCGTTGTCGTCGTGCCACCGGAAGGCGAGGCCGCGCCCGGATGAACCGGCGTGCACGGCCCCACCGCCGTGATGAGGAGAGCCATGCAGCACCGCACCGTGCAGGACGTGATGACCCGGGACGTGGTAGTCGCCCACCGCGAGACCACGTTCAAGGAGATCGCCGGACTGCTGCACCGCAACGACATCACCGCCGTGCCGGTCGTCGACGACCAGAGGCGTCCGGTCGGCATCGTGTCCGAGGCCGACCTGATCCGCAAGGAGGCCGGCCTGTTGGAGGAAGGTCACCCGGTGCTCCGCCGACTCCACCCGCACGAGTACTACCGCGCCGAGGGCGAGATCGCCGAGGAGATGATGACCAGCCCGGTCGTCACCGCACGCGCCGGGTGGACCCTGGTCGAAGCCGCCCGGATCATGCACCGCAAGAAGCTCAAGCGGCTGCCCGTGATCAACGAGGAAGGCCGGCTCACCGGCATCGTCAGCCGCAGCGACCTGCTGCTGCCGTTCCTGCGCGAGGACGCCGCAATCCGCGAGGAGATCACGCATGACGTCCTGCTCGACGCCCTGTGGCTCCCGGCGGACGCCGTCGAGGTCGCGGTCGACGACGGCATCGTCACACTGACCGGCACGGTCGAACGCAAGAGCCTCATCCCCATCATCGAGGGCATGTGCCACTCGCTGGACGGGGTGGTCGCCGTCCGCCAGACCCTCGGATACGAGTTCGACGACACCCAGGTCGACGCCACGCAGTCCGCCGTCCGCGGAATCATCGGCCCGCACTCGGCACCTCACCACTGAGCGACACCGTCCGGAACGGCCCGCAGGTCGGGAGGCGGGGTGGCCGTCCTCGGCATCTACTGGAGCTGAAGGCTGCCGCCGAACGATGGGACCGACCGATCATGGGATCTGCCGCCACGGCCGTCGGCCGGCCGAAGACGCTCTTCGACCGCACCGCCGAATGGGACGCTCTGGCCGCCTTCGCGAGCGACCCGCGGCCAGGGCCGACCATCGGCATGGTGACCGGGCCCCGCGGCCAGGGAAAGAGCTACCTCCTCCAAGAACTGGCCCGGGCCACCGACGGCCTCTACTTCGGAGCCCAGGAGGCCGCAGAGACGGAGTCCCTGCGCCGACTGGCCGAGCAGCTCAGTCGCCACACCGGCGAGGACCCCCCGCCCCGCTGGCGGGGCTGGGAGGAAGCGCTGGAGGCCGTGCTTGCCCTCGGAGCGGGTCGGCCTGTGCCGATCGTCCTCGACGGATTCCCGGAACTCGTACGGCAGAGCCCCTCCCTGCCATCCGACATCCAGACCATCTGCCATCGTCTGCGTGACGCGGACGAGCAGAACCGGGCCAGGGTGCTACTGTGCGGCAGCACCATGCCGGTGATGCGCCGACTGCTCGGCAGCGCACCGGCAACGACGGAGTTCCGAATCGAGGTCGGGCGGCTCGACTACCGACAGGGCGCCCGGCTGTGGGGCATCGCGGATCCCCTCCTCGCCCTCCAGGTGGGCGCCGTCGTCGGCTCCAGCCCGGCCTTCCGCCACGACGCGGCGGGCGAGGACACGCCCGCGCACCGCGACGACTTCGACGCATGGGTGTGCCGAACCGTCCTCAACCCCCGCCTGCCCCTGTTCTGGAAGGCGAGCCAGCTGATCGAACGGGAACCGGACGGCTGGGACCGGGCCCTGTGCCACTCCACGGTGGCCGCCCTCGCAGACAGCTGCACGACCACCGGTGCCATCGGGGAGTGGTTGGAGCGCCCCGCGACCGACGTGCCACACATCCTGGCGCTGCTGGGCGACTGTGGGCTGGTGGACGCTACGCCGGACGCCCTCCGCCCCGATATGTCGCACTACAGCATCGCCGAGCCGCTGCTCGCCTTCGACCACGCCGTCATCCGGCCCCACCACGACGAGCTCGAGCGGCAGCAGGCCGCCCAGGTGTGGCGCGCCGTCCGCCCCGCGTTCGAGTCGTCCATCCTTGAGCAGCAGTTCGCCCGGGTGTGCCGGGAATGGGCACTCCGCTTCGCCGCGACCGACACCTACGGCGCGGCTCCGGCCACGGCTGCATCCGGCTCTCTCCCGGTGGCTCCAGGGCAGCCGTCGCTGGAGGCCGACGTGGCGGTCCGCGGTATGGCCCACGATCGCCCGGGAACGCTGCTGTCGGTCGGAATGGCCCGCTGGAACGAGGCGATGGACCTCCCCCACCTCCACGAGGTCCAGCAGGTCGTGGCCGCACTCGCCGAACGCGGTGAGGACGTGAGCCGCACCCGGCCCGCCCTCTACAGTGCGGTGGGCTTCAGCCCCCGCCTTCGGGCCGCCGAAGCCCATGGCGAGCTGATCCTCGTCGACCCGGAGCGCCTCTACAACGGAGCCTAGGACGGGCCGATGCCACCGGCCGGCACACCGCCCGAACCGCGCCTGAATCTGACCCTGCTGGGTGTCGGTGCCATGAACTCCCCACGCTTCGCGCCGGCCGGGCTCCCGCTGTGCTGCGGGTCCGCCGTCGTGGCCTTCGACGGCGGACCCGGAGCCGAACCCCCGCCCCGTCTCGACGCGTGGCTGGTGACCGACGAGCAGGCGGAGCTGCGCGCCGACCTCCACGCGATGGCTGCCCCGCACGAGCTCGTTCCCCACGCGGGGAATCTCGACCTGGGCGAGGTGGCGATCCGCGCCCACCCGGTCGTCCACACCACCCACCCGGCGTGGGGCTACCGGATCGAGACTGACAGTCAAGTAGCAGTGTGGGCACCGGAGTTCTGGGAGTTCCCCGAGTGGGTAGCCGGGGCGGACCTGATGTTCGCCGAGGCCGCCGACTGGGACCGGCCCATCCGCTTCCGCGGCGGCGTCGGAGGGCACATGTGTGTCCAGGACGTCGCCGCCGTGGCCCGGCTGCACGCTGTCCGGCGCCTGGTGTTCGCCCACATCGGCCGCCCCTGCCTGCGCGCGATGGACGCCGGGCACCAGCCCCCGTGGGGCGAATGGGGTGCGGCGGGCCGCACCTACACACCGGCCCGCGCACACCGTCCGTCCCGGCGCGCGTGACGGCACCCGAGGGCAGAGACACGTCGGTCGACGACTCGCGTCACCGTTCCCGCCCGCAGAGGCCGTCATGCCCTGCCGTCCCGCCCGGGGCGCGCCACCGCCCTACCCACGTCATCCGGTGTCGTCCCGGGCGCCGACTCCTCATGGCACTCCGGTTCGCCGCTCCGGCCGATGCGGCGGACGCCCGGGCAGCAGGAGATGCGGCTCCTCCTGCCGGCCCTCGGGCACGATCATCCAGCGGGCTGGCTGTCGGCCCGCGAACGCGGCGACCAGGTCACTGGCCGTCACCAGACCCACCAGCCGTCCTCGGTCACCGCTGACCACGAGTGCGTCGACGCCGGCCAAGCTGAGGACAACCGCCGCGCGGTGCAGGGTGTCGCCGGGATGGACCACGGCGGGACCGGGACGCCGACCCTGCGGCAGATCGCTGACGGTCGTGCCCGTCAACGCGGTGGCCGGCGCGGCGCAGGCCACCGCCAGATCGGCCCGGTCCAGCAGTCCCGTGCACCGGCCGTCCGCACGCACAACCCGCAGGTGGCGGCAACCCGACCGCTCCAGGTGCTCCCACGCCGCCAGGACGCCCTCGTCCTCGGCGACGGCCTACAGGACAGTGCTCATCACCTCGGCGATCGCCCGTTCACCGGACGGCGCCTCGTCTCGGGTTGGGGGTTCCATGGCATCTCCATCGAATCGAATCGTGGCGACCGGACGGGCCCGCGCCAGCGCGGCGGGACTCACCGCTCGGCGGGTGGCTCGCGCTTCCTTCGGTGCTTTCCCTCCGTGCCGTGGCTCTCATCCCGTTCAGCCCGTTCGCCCGGTTCGCCGTCGCGGCCCGACTCTGCGGCGGATCGTTCAGCACCCCCGTCGTCGGACGTGGAGTCGCCGTCCAGGTCGTCCCGGCGGTGCTGGGCGTCCGTGCCCTGTGCCGCCAGGGTCGCTGTGGGGCTGGGCGGGCCGCGCAGGACCCAGGCCAGCGGTACGGCGAGTGCGGCACCGGCAAGCGGGCCGACCAGGTAGATCCACAGCGGCCCGCCCTGGCCTCCCACCAGCGCGGGTGCCAGACTGCGGGCCGGGTTCATCGAGGCACCGGTCGCCGCGCCCGCCCACAGACCGGCGAGCGCGATGTAGCCGCCGATGGCGATCGCCGCATTGTGGCCGACGTTGTGAGCACCGGACGCGGTACCGAGGATCACCGTCACCAGGCCCAGGCTGAGCACGGCCTCCAGCGCCAGGGCGGCGCCGACGCCGACCCCCGGTCCGGGCCGGGTGGCCCCCAGCTCTCCCGCCGTACCGAACAGTCCGCGTAGCAGCCCCGCCGCCGCCAGGGCCCCCGCCAACTGCGCGGCCAGGTAGGCGGGAACGCGCCGCCACGGAAAGTTCCCGCGCGCCGCGAACGCCAGGGTGACCGCCGGGTTGAAGTGGGCGCCCGACGTCTCACCGAGCGTGTAGATCAGCCCGAGGACCATCACACCCGGCGCGACGGCCGCAGCCGCCCGTCCGGTCCCGCCGCCGGTGACGGCGTCGACCACCACGGCTCCGGCCGCGACCAGCACTAGGAAGAACGTCCCCACGCCCTCGGCGACCAGCCGCCGCCACTCGGACTGCCGGACCGTGGCCACGCACCTCACCTCCCTGAGCCCCATCGTGCTCTCCGTACCGCTCCCGGAGCAGGGCCGACCGGGTCACACAGGCGGCCTGCGCCGATTTCGCCACCGCCCCGTGCGGCAGTTGGCTGACGCTGCGGCTTCCTGCTGTCGCTGCTCCGGCGGGTTCCCGTCCGCCAGGTGCGGTTGCGCGTGGGGACCGGGCCAGCTCTCGCAGCTGCCGGTACAGCCTGGTCTCCGGGGTGGTCGGTGCAGAGGGTCACGGACACGTGCAGTTCGTCACGCCCACGGGTGCCCCGGCGGGGCAGGCCCCGGCCGGGAATGCGAACAGTGCCGGGCCGGCTGCCGGGCGGCACGGTCATCGGCACGTCGCCGTCGAGTGCGGGCACGGTCAGCGTGGTGCCGAGGACGGTGTCCGGCACGGTGATCCTCGGCGTGCCACAGGTCCGCGCCGCGCCGGAGGAATCGAGGGTCTGCGGCGGTGCGGACGATCACGAACGCGTCACCATCGGCGCCGCCGCCGGCCAGTGTGGGCATGCCCTTCCGCCAGGCGCAGCGCGGTTCCGTAGGCGATGCCGCGAGGGATCTTCAGGATGACGGACTCGCTCTGCTCGACGTCGCCGTGTCCTGCGCAGGCGGGGCACGACTGCTCGATGACCCGTGCCTTTGCCGCCGCAGGCGGTGCAGGTGACGATCTGCCGCATGACGACGTTTTTCTGGCGCCGCTCGGTCACCATGCTGCCCGCGCCGTGGCACTGGTCGCAGCCGTAACGGCCGGGTGCCGCCTGAGGCGCCGGAGCCGCCGCATGCGGTGCAGGGTCTGGGTGGCGGAGGGTCACGGTCCCGGTTCCTCCGGTCGGGACGGTGGGCCAGGGCCGGGCCCACGGGCGTCGGCTCAGGGCCGGTCACCGGTCCCAAGTGGGCCCATCGGACCATGGACCAGAGACACCCCCGAACCCGACGATGGAAGCAGCACAGCCTACGCCTCGACACTGAGGAGGCGGACACCATGCCCACAGGTTCAACGCGGAACAATCCGCTGCGGCGGACCTCCGACCGCGTCCAGTGGTGGCTCGGACGTGTCCTGCTGGCCATCGTGATCGTGGGCCTGCCCGCGGCCTCGGCAAGCGTCGGCATCCTGTCCTACCGCTCCCAGTTGCACACCGGCCAGGTCCAGTCCGCGACCCGGCACCCCGTCACCGCGCAGCTGACCGCCGACGCCGCGATCCCTCCCGCCCAGAACGCCAACAAGGTTCCGGCGACCGCCGCCTGGACCGCATCGGACGGCACCACCAGTACCACGACCGTCCGGGTGTGGCCCGGGGAGAAGGTCGGCACTCCCGTCCAGGTGTGGGTCAACAGCCACGACGCTGTCGCCTCCCCGCCCGTCACCCGGGGCCAGGCCACCTCCGCCGGATGGACGGCCGCCGTCGTGACCGCCGCCTCCGTCTCCCTCCTGTGCCTGGGCGTCTGGAAGGGCTCCGCCCGCGTACTGGACCGCCACCGCTACGCCCAGTGGGACGCGGACTGGGACCAGGTCGAACCCCGCTGGTCCAAGCGGCTCCCGAACTGACCCGCCCCGTGCAACCCACCACACGGAAGGCCATCACCATGCCCAAGGACATCACCGTCGGCCTTGACGGCTCCCCCGAAAGCCTGTCCGCCGCTCACTGGGCCGCCCGCGAAGCGCAACTGCGCGGGCTGCCGTTGCGACTGCTGCACCTGTGGATCCTGCCGCCCATGACCGCACAGCGGATCTCGCGAGGACGAACAGTCCGTCGCCGCCGAGCGCCTCCTCCAGGACGTTGAGGCCGACCTGCGAACCCAGTACCCCGACGTACTCATCCACACCCAGCTCCTGCCCGCCGACACCCCTGTCGCCCTCCTCCCGGCCGCGCCCGACGCCGAGCTGCTGGTCCTCGGCTCCCAGGGGCTCGGTGCCGTGAGCGGCTACCTGCTCGGCTCACTCGGCCTGCACACGGTCGCCCAGGCGGACCGGCCCGTGGTCCTGGTCCGCGCGTACGAGCAGCCCGCCGGAACGAAGACCCCGGCCGCACAGTCCGGCGCGATCGCCGTCGGCGTCAGCCTCCGTGAGGGGTACGACGGCGCCCTGGAGTTCGCCTTCGACGCCGCCAGCCGGCGGGCCACTCCCCTGCTGGCCGTCCACGCCGCCGTCCGCCACCTGTCCGTGATCACTCGCGAGCACCCCGCGAAGGCGACCGTGCAGGAGGAGGACCGGAAGGCCCTGGCTGCGGCACTGGCGCCGTGGCGCGAGAAGTACCCCGACGTCCACGTCGTCGAGCACAACAGCCCGGAGGGCCCCGCCCGCGCCGTCGTGGACATCGCCACCGGTGCACGGCTCCTGGTGGTCGGACGCGGCGGCTACCGCACCGGCCTGTCACCGCGCATCGGACCCGTCACCCACGCCGCCATCCATCACGCCGCCTGCCCCGTCGCCGTCATCCCCCACGACTGACACCCCGGCGTCCGCATGCGTTCCACGCCCCCTCGCCTGGAATCCGCCTGAAGCGCTGCCGAGTCGGCCCGGGCCCCCGGCTGACACCGCGTGAGCCTCCGGGGCGGACAGCTGACAGCTGACGGACCCGCGAAGGAAAGCCGCCGCTCATCGGCGGCGGCGGAGAACGAAGGGGGACTCTGTCCGCTTCTCGCGGAACACGATTGCGCGGTGCACGGCCAACCAGACCGCTACTCCGTATCTCAACCCGGAGTCCCTCTTCCACTCACATGTTGCCCGTTTCCGGTCTCCGGAAAACCTGCCTCCGCCGCCCCGCACAGTCCGGGCCGACCGGCCCATGAAGGTCGGGGCGCTCGGCCGCTGCCTCCGCCGGAGCCGTCTGACAGGCTGGTGAAGTGCAAGGACTCGCCGGGGGGGGGTGGCGGCCATGATCGCAGCACTGATCAGGTATCTGGGCCGGTTCACGGCAGGCTCGGCCCGGGCCACCACCCGGCGGCGCGGCCAGCCGCCGCGTCGACAGGATCCCTCAGCCGAGCCACAGCCCTCCACCGATGGCATCCCCGGCTCCAGGGGCTCCACAACGGCGAGCGCGGACCAGACGGAGCGGATGCTCGTCGCCGCTCTGCTGGCCGGGCTGATCGAACCGGCGGAGTATCGCGAGTCGATGGCCGTCCTGGCCCGGGCCGACGACGCCGGTCGACCGCTCCACGTACCGTCGGCGTGACCCCGCTCCGACGGCCGCCACGGCCGAGACCCTGTGGGAGGACGCGATGACCGGCCCGCGGATCCTTTCCGGCACCGCCCACCCCGGGCTCGGCGACGCCGTCTCGGAGGCGCTCGGCACCGAACCGGTCGAGTGCGAGGTGAAACGCTTCCCCGACGGCGAGTTGCAGCCCACCGTCGGCCATGTGCGAGGCGAGGACGTGTACCTGGTCGAACTCCTGCTGCTCCTGGACGCATGCCGCCGGGCAGGCGCGCGCCGGATCACCGCCGTCGTGCCGTACTTCGGCTACGCCCGCCAGGACCGCCGCACCCGCTCCGGGCAGTCGGTCGGCGCCCGGGTCGCACTCGACGCGCTGACCGCCGCCGGCGCCCACCGGCTCGTCGTCGTCGACCCGCACTCCCCCGCCCTCGAAGCGATGAGTGCCGTCCTGGTCGAGACACTGACCGCGGTTCCGCTGCTCGCCGGCACCCTGGCCGAGCACACACCCGGCGAAGCCGTCGTGGTGTCGCCCGACCTCGGCGCCGTCAAACTCGCCGAGCGCTACGGCGCGTTGCTCGGCCGTCCGGTCGCTGTGGTCCGCAAGACCCGCCTGTCCGGCAGCGACGTGCAGGCCGAGGAACTGGTCGGCGAAGTCGCGGACCGGCCCGCGGTGATCGTCGATGACATGATCAGCACCGGCGGCACGATCGAGGCGGCCGTCCAGGCCCTGCTGGCCCACGGCGCGGCAACTGACATCACCGTCGCCGCCACCCATCCACTGTTCGTGGCCCGGGCAGCCGAGCGGCTCGGACGACTCCCGATCAGCCTGCTCGTGGTCACCAACACCCTTCCCCCGGACCACATCCGGGCGATGCCCTTCCGCGTACGGACCGTAGCGCCGCTACTCGCCGAAGCCATCGCTCTGCTGCACGGCGGGGAGCCCTTGGACACCCTCCTGGCACATGCCTGACGAGCTTCGGGACGTGACCCGCCTGATCCGAGGTTCCCGGGCGCCGCCGGCCGGGAGACCCCCGATGCCGGTAGTGCCGTGAGTGCTCGCGGCACCGGGGGGTGCGCTCTCGGCCCGTTTCTCCCCGCTGGGCTCAGATCGTCTCCAGGGCCTTGCCGAAGGTCACCATGAACTTCTCGGCGGCGTCCCCAGTGTGGAAGAGAACCGTCGTGAAGTCCTTGAGCAGCAGCTCGCCCCGCATGGTGAGGAGCTGCACCTCGTCCGTCATGGACAGGGCCATGAGGTCCTCGCGCTCACCCTTGACCATCCGGATGCCGAAGCCGGTCTCGGAGAAGAACGTCTCCGGCGCCGTGCACTTGCCCTCCTTCGCGCGCCGGCGCCAGTAGGCATCCGCCTCGCCCGCCCATTCGAGCAGCTTCCTCTCCCGCCCGGGAACCGGCTGAGTCCAGGTCGATACGAATGCCGCCTTCATCTCACCTCCAAGTCCTCCCTGAGTGGCAGCGCCCTGTCCTGCGGTCGCACCCGCGAGAACCGGCCATGCAGAGGCCGCCAGGCAACAACGACGGCCGGGCAACAGCGGCGCCCGATCCCGCGGGCCCAAGTGCACAGCCGAGCCGCGGGACGCTCGTCCAGCTCATCACCCGCCGCAGGGCCCGGCAATCGGGGCCCCCTTCAGGTGCGCACCCCGTCAGCCTTTGACCACGCCCAGTGGGACGAAGCGCGCGACGAGCCGGGCAAGTCCCGCGCCCTCGGTGGCGGCGGCCACCGCGTCGACGTCCTTGTAGGCCTCCGGTGCCTCCTCCGCAAGACCGCGCCACGAGGACGGGCGCACCGCGATGCCGCTCGCCTCCAGCTGGTCGCGGAGCCGTTCGCCGCGCACCATGCGCAGCGCGTGGTGGCGGCTCCACACCCGGCCGGCGCCGTGGCAGGCCGAGTGGAAGGCGTCGTTGCCAGGAAGGCCGACCATGACATACGAGGCGGTGCCCATTGTCCCAGGGACCAGCACCGGCTGGCCCGCTGCGGCCAGGTCCGGCGGCAGGTCCGGGTCGCCGGGCGGCAGCGCCCGGGTGGCGCCCTTGCGATGGACGCACAGCGGACGTTCCACCCCGTCGACCTCGTGGGTCTCGAGCTTGGCGGTGTTGTGCGAGATGTCGTAGACCAGCTCCAGTCCCGCCCCGACCGCGTCGGCGAAGGCACGGCGGGCGGCCTCGGAGAGCAACTGCCGGTTGGCGCGGGCGTAGTTGGCGGCGGCGGCCATTGCCCCGAGGTAGTCGCGGCCGGGCGGGGAGTCCACGGGCGTGCAGGCGAGCTGCCGGTCGGGGACGGAGATCCGGTAGCGGTGCATCGAACGGTTCATGGTGCGGACGTGGTCGGTGCAGACCTGGTGACCCAGGCCGCGCGAGCCGCAGTGGATCATGACGCAGACCTGGCCGGCGTGCAGCCCGAACGCGGCCGCGACATCCGGGTCGTAGACATGGTCAATGGTCTGGACCTCAAAGGAAGTGGTTGCCGCTGCCGAGGCTGCCGACCTGGTGGAGGCCGCGTTCGACGGCCCGGGTGCTGACCTGTCCGGGGGCGGCGCCCTCGAGAACGCCGAAGTCCTCGCAGCGGTCCAGGTCGCGCGGGATACCGCGGCCGTGCTCGACCGCGTACCGGGCGCCGCCGACCAGCAGGTCGTCCATCTCCTCGGTGCCCGACAGCTTCCACAGGCCGCCGCGTCCCATGCCGCGCGGGATGGTGGTGTCCAGGATGTCCATCAGCCGCTGCATCCGGTGGTGGTCGAGCGCCTCGCGGTCGATGCCGGCGGCCAGCAGCCGTACGCCGCAGGAGATGTCGAACCCCACACCGCCGGGTGAGACGACCCCACCGTGGGCGACATCGGTGGCGGCCACCCCACCGATAGGGAAGCCGTAGCCCCAGTGCACGTCCGGCATGGCGAAGGAGGCACGGACGATTCCGGGCAGGGTCGCCACATTGGCCACCTGCTCCAGCGCCTTGTCCCCCGCCGCCTGCGGCAGCAGTTCCTTGGAGGCGCACACCATCCCGGGCACCCGCATCGGGTCCCGCCGCTCGATGCGGAAGCGGTAGGGGCTCTCCTCGACAAGCGTGATCTCCACGTCACTCATCTCCAGTCGACCGTCAACCGTCCGGCCCGCTCACCCACGTCGGTGCCGAGCTCGGCGCAAGCGGTGGTGAACCGCTCGCGAATCCACTCCCACTCCTCGCCGTGGGCGAAGCGGGTGTGGCAGAAGTCCAGGGCCAGCGGCACCGCCTCCAGACGGACCGGGGCCAGGCGTCCGGGCTCGGGCCCGTCGAAGGTGACCAGGAACAGCAGCCCGAGGTCGTTGCGCAGTGCCGGGTGGACGGCGTAGTCGTCGACGAAGTCGCCCATGTCGTAGATGGTCCGGTCGCCGACACCGTGGAACACGTGGGCGGAGTGGCCCGCCACCAGCGTGGCCCCGGCCGCTAGCAGGTGCGGGGCCGCCGCGAGCACGTGCGGCGGTGGTCGGGAGGTCATGTTGGGCCCCCAGTGCGCGGTGACCAGCACGGCGTCGGCTTCCGTCGCGGCCCGGGCCACCAGCGCGCCGAGCCAGGCGGGCACGCCCGCGCGGAGGTCGGCCCAGGCCACCCCGGGATGTTCCTCGGCGGCCGCGTAGTCCTCGGGGTGGTCGGTGACGGCGACCACCGCCAGCCGCACCCCGCCGGCCTCCAGGACCACGAACTGCCGGGCCGCCAGGACGTTCCGACCGGCACCCACCGTACGGACCCCGGCCCGTTCCAGCAGGGTGCGGGTGTCGGCGAGGGCGTCGAAGCCGTAGTCCAGGGCGTGGTTGTTGGCCAAGGTCACACAGTCCACCGCCAGCGCGGCGACCACGTCGGCGGCAACGGGAGGGGCTCGGAAGAAGAACAGCTTGTGCGGGTTCGGCCAGCGGTGCCCTCGATCGGAGACACAGCACTCCAGGTTGAGCACCACGAGATCGGCCTCCGCCAGCGCCTCCCGCACCTCGGCGGCGAACAGGGTCTGCGGTGTCGGGGAGCGCCGCAGTGCCTCGGCGACGCCGCGCCCGAGCATCGTGTCGCCGGCCAGTGCCACCGTGAGCGCCATCCTCCTGCCCCGCTCCCTTCGTGGTCAGACGTCGAGTGTCACCTGGCAGATCCAGCCTCCGGAGCCGCCGTCCAGGCGGAGACCGTGCAGCGAGACGGCCTTGGGGACGGCCCCGACCGGCTCGGCGGTATCGGCGTCCACCATCGTGAAGCGCACCGACACACCCCTCCCCTCCGCCGTGTCCCGGATCTCGCCCACCTGCGTGTCGAGCGGTATCTCACCGTCGACGTCCATCTGGTAGATCACTTCCTCCAGCACCGAGACCAGCAGGTCCTCGTCCTTCTCCGCCGTGACCTCGTACTCGCGCTCGCCGACCGGCGGGGCCGCGGAGGTGTCGGCGAGCCTTCCACCGCCGCGCGCACCGCCTCACCGATGCAGCCCTCCACCGTCGGCGCGCAGGCCTCCACGCGCATGTCCGCGGTGTGCGCCACGGCTCGGTGACCGCTCCGAGAACTCTGCTGCCCGGTCATCACCGACAGCTCCCCTCATGCACGTCCGCGACCGCAGCCGCCTCACCCTTCTCAGGCTCGTCCCGCTCACCCTCCCAGGGCAAATCCGTCCAAGTCACCACCAGCAATCGCACCCGCGACCATCACGGCTCGGCGGGCGGTGGCCGCTCATGCGCACGTACCTGGCGCTGACGACCGGCTCTCGGGATGCGCAGGTTTCACCACCAGGACAACCCTGGAAGGGAGGGCTTCCGTCCATGTGGCCACCGCCTGTCGGGGCTCGACCAGAACCGGTCGATGCATCCGACGACCTTTCCGATTATCCGCCAGGCGCCGGGCCGCATCACGAGGCCGGAGCCACACTACGAGGGGACGACAGTCATGGCTACTACGCGAGACATCATGCATGCCGGAGCCACCTGTGTTCAGGGGAGTGAAACGCTGGAGACCGCGGCCCGGCGGATGCGCGAACTCGATGTCGGCGCCCTTCCCGTCTGCGGTGCCGACGACCGGCTGCGCGGGATCATCACCGACCGCGACATCGTGGTGAAGTGCCTCGCCGAAGGCAGGGACCCGAGGACCACGACGGCGGGCGAGCTCGCCCAGGGCAAGCCGATCACTGTGGACGCCAGCGCCGAACAGGCGGAGGTCCTGCGTCTCATGGAAGAGCACCGGATCCGGCGACTGCCGGTCATCGAGGCCCACCGACTGGTCGGCGTGATCAGCGAGGCCGACGTCGCACGGCATCTGAACCGGCACGAGGTTGGCGAGCTCGTCGAAGCCGTCTGCGCCGCCTGAGCCCGGGGGCCGCCCGCCGTCACAGAGCCGGATGGAGCGGGACCTACGCGAGTGACCTATCGCGTTCCGCGCACGTCGACCGCCGGCCGTCAGCCTCAGATGTCGCCATCACGAGAGTTAGGACGATCATGACTGTGACCGGACTGCCCAACTTCGGCCATGCCGTGCAGACTGCGAATGCCTGGCTCATCGACGTCGCGAAGGCTGCGGGGAGCGCGGAGGCGCCACGCTGTATACCGGCTGCTGCGGGCCTGGCTGCACACGTTGCGCGACCGGCTTCCGATCGATGCCGCGGTCCACTTCGGCGCGCAACTGCCGACCCTGATCCGTGGTGTCTACTACGAGGGCTGGGATCCGCACCCCACGCCGGTGAAGTTCGACCGGCAGGAGTATCTCAACCGGTTCTGTTACGAGACCTCCCTCGCGGAGGAAAATGCCGAGAAAGCCGTCCGCGCCGTCACCGGCGCGCTGTTCCTGCACATGCCCCCGGAGCAGTTGGGGCACGTCTTCAATGCTCTCCCGCACGGTTTGCGGTCACTGATCACTCCCGCGGTGTGAGGGGAGGGGAGTAGGCGCCGTGGGCCGGTACCGGCGGGTTGCGGTGAAGCTCAGCGGCGAGGCGTTCGCGCGCGCGGCCGGCTGGGGCACGGATCCGATGAGTCTCGCACACCTGACCGAGGAGATTCTCTCGGCAGACGAACTGGGCGTCCAGGTCGCGGTCGTACTGGGCGGCGGGAACTACTTCCGCAGCCGGAGCGCGACGGCCTGGGGCATCGACCGGGCCGCGGCCGACACCGTTGGCATGCTCGGCACCGTCATGAACGCACTCATGCTCCGTGGGGAGCTCACCGCAAGCGGCACGCAGGACGTCCGCCCTGCGGCATCTGCGCCACCATCTGATCGTGCTGCTGGCCGGAGGCATAGGTCAGCCCTACGTCACCACCGATTACGCCGCCGTCCAACGCGCCCTGGAACTGGAGGCCGACGCCCTTCTGCTTGCCAAGCACGGCGTTGACGGCGTCTACGACCTTGACCCGCGCACCCACCCCGGCGCCGTCCGCTACACCAGCATCAGCCACCAGGATGCCCTCGCCCAGGCCGTGGGCGTGATGGACACCACCGCCCTGGTCCTCGCCGCCGAACACCACCTGACCATGCACGTCTTCGACGCCGCCGCCACCGGCGCCATCCGCGCGATCTGCCAGGGCCACGACATCGGCACCCGTATCACCGACCAATCTCCATAAGAGGCCCTCCGAAGGCATGACACACCGCAGTCCTGGAACCCGACAGCCCCTGGGCGGGGACCCATACGGCCCTGTGCCGGCCCTTGCGGTGAGAGGACATTGGAGTGGAGAAAGGCTGATGGCAGACTTCGGAAGAGGCCGGAATGCACGGGTCCGCACCGCTGGGGAAGATTTTCGGCATACCGCTGCGGATCCACTGGAGTGCGCCTGTCCTGATCGTCTTCCTCGCTATCGGCCTGGCCGGGCAGACACTGCCATCGTGGGTCCCGGGCCACTCTTCCACGGCCTACGGCTTCGCCGGCCTGGTCGGCGCACTGCTGCTCACCCTGAGCCTGCTGCTCCACGAGGCGGCCCACGCCGTCACCGCGCGCCGCGCCGGGATCCGCGTCGACGACATGACCGTCTTCGCGCTCGGCGGCGTCACCCGCATGGGACGCCCCCCGAACCCTCGACTCCAGTTCGCCGTCGCCGGGATCGGACCGCTCACCAGCCTGGCACTGGGCGGGCTGTCCCTGGCCGCCGGGCTCGGCATGCTGCACACCATTCATTGGGCGATGCCCGCGGCGGTACTGCTGTGGACGGGCTGGACCAACCTCCTGCTCGGCGTGTTCAACCTGCTGCCCGCCGCGCCCCTGGACGGCGGGCGGATCCTCCAGGCGGCGGTCTGGTGGCGCGGGCGTGACCGCGAACGGGCCGAGCGCGTCGCCGGCCGGGTCGGCCAAGGCGCCGGTCTCCTGCTCTCGGCGGCCGGTTGGGTCGAACTCGTCTACGGCAGCGGGGCCGGGATCTGGCTCGCGCTCATCGGCCTGTTCATGTGGTCCTCCGCCACGGCCGAGGTCCGCCGGGCCGCGCTGGTGGCCGCGCTGCGAGGAGTGCGTATCAAAGAGGCCATGACGGCTCCTGTGGTCACCGGTTCCGACTGGCTCACCGCGGAGCGCCTCCTCACCGATCTCGCCTCGCGCACCCGCCACCCGATGGTTCCCGTGGTCGACTTCGAAGGCCGCCCGAGCGGCCTGGTCGACCTGCGCCGGGTCGCCGTGATCCCCTCCGCCCGCAGAGCCGAGATCCGCGTACGTGACGTGGCCACACCACTCGGGCTGTGCGTAGTCGCCGCACCCGATGACGACCTCGTCGAGGTCCTGGACCGCGCCACTGCGCAGCCCCCGATCCTCGTACTGGACGACGGACGACTGGTCGGAATCGTCACCCTCGATGACATCTCCAGGATCGCCCGGATGAGAGCTCCGACCACTGTGCGCGGCAGTTGAACCGCCTGGTCTGCGGCGACAGGCCGGCGTCCTGTCGGTGTTCCCAGCCGGTGGTCTGCCCGTTAGAAGGCCGCGGGCCCGCGGTGGTGTCTGCCCACTCCGCTCTGATCGTTGACGATCGGCACCGGTCGACGTCCGGCACCGATCGCGCCACACCGGAGACCGGGAACGACAAGCGGGGACACCGGCCGGTGTGCGCTCGCCGAGCGGCCTCCGTCGACTGGTTCCGCGGAGGCCACAGCGCCGTTGGGCTGCCGCAGGTCAGGCGCTGCTTTCGATCTCGATCCGCCAGCTCGGCTTCTCGACCTCGCCGATCGGGGCCTTCACGGTCAGGACGCCGTTGTCGTAACTGGCCGTGATCTCCTGCTCCTTCACACCCTCGGGTAGCCGAATGCTGCGGGTGAAGGAGCCGTAGCGGAACTCGGAACGCTGCTTCTCCTTCTTCTCCTCGCTGCGTTCGGCGTGAACGGTCAGCACCCCGCCCTCGAAGGTGATCTCGACGTCCTTGGCGGGATCGATCCCCGGCAGTTCCGCCTTGACCACATAGGTCCCGTCCTCTTCGGACTCCTCCACCCGGATGAGGTGCTCGCCCATCCGCAACTCCATGGGGAAGTCCTCAAACCACTCCGAGAAGGCAGACGGCCACCAATGCGGCGCGCGCCTGTGGAGCAACTCTCCGGCCATCTCAAACCCTCCTTACTCGTTCGGTCACCTTCCTCCATGCTGCTGCGCCGGACAGACACGCGCGATCGGAAGCATCACCGGGCCGCGAGGCAACTCCCCACTCCGATCGGCAGATTCACCGAGCAGCTGGACGAGGGGGCGTGGCGGTCTCGCGATCCGGAGGCAGCGGTGCTGCCGCCCATGCCGACTGTCTCGGATGGGCCGTCCGCCGCCCCACTTGGGCCGTCCGGCACTGTCCTGCGCCGCGGACGGCGAAACACTGGGAGTACGCACACCGGTCCGTCGCTGAGGGAGACCACCGTGAGCGAGTACGAGCACGCCAAGGCAGGCACCGAGGCCCTCCGGGCCGTTCCCGGCAGGGCATGGAGCCCCGAGGGCCCTCGTTTCCTCTGATCCTTCCGACCAGCACTCCACCCCCGGGAGGTGGGCAATGACTACCGGAACTGAGACCGGCACCGCCGCCCTGCGCGAGCTGCTCGCCGCATCCGGCCCATTCCTGTCGGTCTACTTCGATCTCGATCCACGTCCGGAGATGGGACTGGACGCCGAGCAGCGCTGGCAGGGGCTGTGCCGTGACCTCGCCGCACAGGGGGCCACGGTCGACGACCTCGCCGCGCTGACCCGGCGCTTCCTGTCCTCCCAGCCGGGTTCCGGCGTGCTGGCGGCCTTCGCCGCGGGCGGCGAGGTGGTGCACTCGGCCGTCCTGCCCGGCTGCGAGCAGACCGACCTGGCCCGCCTGGCGCCCCTGCCGCACCTGCTGCCGCTGCTGGCCTGGCGCCAGGACCACCCCGCCCATGTGGTCGCCGTCGTCGACCGCACCGGCGCCGACCTGCAGCTCTACCCCACAGGCGCCACCGAGGGCATGCGCCGCACCGTCACCGGCCCGGACGACGAGATCGAGCGCAACCAGCCTGGCGGCACGTCCCAGATGCGCTACCAGCACCGCGCCGAGGACTCCTGGGAGCACAACGCCGTCACCGTCGTCAAGGCCCTCGGCACCGCCCTGGCGAAGGTGGACGCCCATGTGCTGATGCTGGCCGGCGACGTCCGCGCCCGCCAGTACCTCACCAAGCACCTCCCCACCTGGGTCCGGCACGAGGTCGAGATCCATCCGGTCAGCGGCAGCCGCAGCCCCGACGGCGCCTGGCCGCAGCGCGCGGTCCAGGTCGACGCCGAAACCCACAAGGCCGGGCAGAAGGAGACCGCCGCCCTGCTCCACGCGTACGGCGAACAGCTCTCCCCGCGCGGCCACGCCGTCGAGGGCATCTACGCCACCCTGCGCGCTCTCGCCGACGGACAGCTGCGCACGCTGCTGGTCACCGACGATCCCGCATCCCGCCGCACCGCCTGGTTCGGCCCCGAGCCCACCGACATCGCGGACGCCAGCACCGCGTTCACCGAGCACACCAAGGGACTCATCCGGGCCCCGCTGGCGGACGCCGCCGTCCGCGCCGCGCTGCTCACCGGCGCCGACGTCCGGGTACTGCAGCCCGGCGCCACCGGCGCGCCCGCCCAGGGAATCGGCGGCCTGACCCGCTACACACACATCCAGCCGTGAACGGAGGGCTTCCGATGGCAACCGACCCAGTGGCCAGCCAGACACCCGAAGTCGAACTCGAATCGCAGGGCGACCTCCCGCCCGGCATGCCGGAACTCGCCCGCAACAAGGTGCTCACCCTCCTCGACGAGGTCCGCGAGCCCGTCCTGTCCGTCCGGATCCGGCTCACCCGCATGCACAACCCCGCGACCGAACGGCCGTTCATCGCCCAGGCCAACCTGGACGTCAACGGCCGCCCCACCCGGGCCCACGTCGCCGCCGAATCCATGCCCGAGGCGATCGACCTGCTGCGCGACCGCCTCGCCCTGCAACTGAACCGGCTGCGAAGGCATTGGGAGAACCAGCGCGCCGGCCAGCCGAAGCCCGGCGAGCACGAGTGGCGGCACGGCGACGAGCCCACCCACCGGCCCGACCACTTCCCCCGCCCGCCCGAGGACCGCGAGATCATCCGGCACAAGTCCTTCTCCCTGGCCCGCGAGAGCGTCGACGAGGCCGCCTTCGAGATGGACACCATGGACTACGGCTTCCACCTGTTCACCGAGCTCAACACCGGCGAGGACAGCGTCCTCTACCGCGCCGCCCCCACCGGCTACCGCCTCGCCCAGGTACACCCCCACCCCGGGCAACTCGGCACCACCGCCATCCAGCTGACTGTCAGCCCCGCCCCCGCCCCCCGGATGAACTCCGCCACCGCGAAAGGGCGCATGGACGAACTCGGACAACCGTTCGTGTTCTACACCGACGACGTCACCGGCCGCGGAAACGTCCTCTACCACCGCTACGACGGCCACTACGGCCTGATCACCCCCGCCGAATAGCCCAGCCGCCACCTCCTCGAAGGGAGCCGACGATGACACCCGACACGACTGGCGACCCGCCGGACGTAGCCCTCCACCCGACCGGACGCGACCTCGAAAGCGCCGTCGAGCGCGTCGAACTCCTGGAAGCCCAGGTCCAAGCCCTCGGCCAGGCCATCCGCGCCCTCATCCAGGGCCTGGAGGAGATCCCCGACCAGGAACCCGACCCCGAACGGCCCGCCCGTGCCGCCCGCCTGGCCCACGAACTCCTGCTCGCCCAAGGACTCTGAACGCCCATCGGAGCGACCCGCGATGAAGCTGACCTTCCTCGGCCCGCTGTACGCACGCCAGGGTCCCTACGCGTGCGCCTACGTCGACACCTCGCGCGACCTCGACGACCTCGACCGCGCCATCGACCGTCGCCGACGCCACCTGGAGGCCGAACTGGCAGCCCAGGGCGCCGATATGACCACCACCGGTGCCGTTGTCCGTGCGGTCGGCTCCGACCGCGACCTGCCCGGCCGGCACGGCCAGGCCGTCTTCGCCGCCCACGGACGGCTCGCCCTCGCGACGGAACTGCCCCGGCCGCCGTCCCACGACACCGCCCGGTTCACCATGCTGCCCGACGCGATGCCGCTCGCGCTCCAGCACGCCCCCGACATCCTGTACGTGGCCTTGGCGGTGCACCGCACCGCCCCACCGGCAGGCGTGCGCCCCGACGAGGCCGAGCTGGAAGTCGACCTGCAGGCCGGCCGCTGGCCCACCGCCCGCGTGGCACCCGACGACCGCACCCGCCGACGGGCTCCGGCCCACGAATGGCGGCAGACCGCCGCCGAGGTCGCCGAGCAGCTCACCGAACTCGCCGAGCGCACCGGGGCCGAGGCCGTCATCCTGTCCGGCGACCACTGGGCCCGCAACACCCTCGTGCGCGAACTGCCCAAGCGCCTTCGTGGTCGGACCGTCGGCCTCGACAGCGACGGCTGGGACGCCCAGCCCGAACGCGCCCTGCTGGAGGACGAACTCGACTACCTCTTCCGCGGCCGCCTCTCCGCCCACGACCAGTCCGGCGTCGACCGGTTCCTGGCCTGCCGCGCCCGCCGCAGCGGCGCGGTCGAGGGGCTCACGGCCACCGTCACCGCCCTGCGCCACGGACAGGCCGAAGCCGTCCTGGTCAACGACCCGTTCGACCTCGAGCAGCGCCCGTGGGTCGGCGTCGCACCGAAACAAGTCGGCCTCAGCCGTGAGGAGTTGGCCTCCCTGGGAATCGGCTCCTGCTGGCAGGAGCCAGCCGATGCCGCCCTCATCCGCGCGATCGTCGGCACCGGCGCCGAACTCATCGTCGTCCCCAGCGATGAACTACCACTCCCGGACGGTCTGGGAGCCCTGCTCCGCTACACCGGGTGAACCCGGCAATCCGGCGGGCACCCGTCATCCGTAGTCCGCGTCGGCCCAACAGATGATCTGCGGCCGGCGCGGACCTTCCCTTCCCCATGGCGGAACCTGCAAGGTGGGCTCCCTACGCCGGCATTGCCCGGATCAGGTGATGGAGGTCGCCGTCGGGGTCTCGTCGACCACCCTCCGGCCTCTCAGCCCGGCCGTCGAGATCAGCTCCGGACAGCACGATCACCGTCCAAGGCCGCTCCGGCCGAACTCCCTCGCTCGCCCTGCAGGCCATCTCCAACGCTACCCACGTTCCGCCTCTGCGCCAGGGTCGAACGGACCTCCGTCCCCCGGCTGCACGTCCCTGAGCAGGTGCCGCGTGGCGCGCAAGTCAGTGCCGGGAAGCAGCACCGCCGCGACGGCTCCAATCGGACGGACCCACCGGCAACCCGCCGCTCCAACGCGCCCAATGCTCCAGTCGGGCCAGCCGGTAGTCGAGCCGACCCCTCAACAGGTCGATCGCTTCATGCATCGTCTCGGCCGCCACCCGCGCATGCGCGGGCCGCCCGCTCACATCCAGGCTCGCCCGCGCGACCGCCGACCGCCGCACCTCCGGATCCCGCCCCTGCGTCAGCCTCACCCGCACCGACCGCACCGGCTCATGCGCATGCCGCGCCACGGCCCGCACCATCGTGCGCGCGTACTCCGCCGAGTCCGGCGGCATCTCACCGCGGACCTCCACCTCGATCTCCGGCACGCCCCGCTCGGAAGGGCCCTCCGCGCCCTCGCCCCGTCGGCTCGCGTTCCCGGCCATCGAACATCCGCTCCTCACCCGTCCAAGACGCGCGTCTGGGCACCGGACTGCATGCCGTGCCCCAAGCAGGAAAGACTGGGCTCGAATGCCGGAAACCAACGGTCCACCCGCCGCTCCGGTCCGGGGCCGCCAGCCGACACGAGAGCCGACCCTCCGGTGTACGGCTGCGCAGAGAACCGCACAGCGCATCGCCACTTCTGGACGGAGGCACGCATTCGGCAACACCCCCACCGTCACTCGCCGGAAAGCATCGCACAACCCCTGCAGCCCGCGGCCCTGTAATCCGCCCGTCACCGGCAGTGCAAGGGCTAGGGTGCGGCACGGGCGGCCATGCGCTGCCCGAGCTGCTCCAGGTAGTCGTCGTAGCAGGCCGCCACATCGTCGAGATCCACCATCGGCGGCAGA
This sequence comes from Kitasatospora sp. NPDC051164, assembly GCF_044455625.1. Classification (NCBI taxonomy): domain Bacteria; kingdom Bacillati; phylum Actinomycetota; class Actinomycetes; order Kitasatosporales; family Streptomycetaceae; genus Kitasatospora; species Kitasatospora sp. NPDC051164. Next base: position 243,746 of record NZ_JBITFB010000010.1, read on the forward strand.
TCGACCACTGGCTGCCGCTCGGCCAGGAACTCCGCCGTCTCCTCCACCAACCGCTGCTCATCCACCGGCGCGGTGTGGAACTGCTCGACGACCGCCTCGCTGGCCCGGAAGCGTGACTCGACCACCTCCTCGCCGGCTCGGGCCCGCAGCAGATACTCGTGATCACCCAGCGGCTCGACCTCGAAGTGCTCCGACATGAGCGTCGCCTCTCGCACGCCACCTGTCAGCACCGACCGGATCCCCGCCGCGACTCCGGCCGGAGCAGTAACGATATCCACGATCCCGCAGGCCGCCGAGCGAGCGCGAGACGATCAGGTTCAGGTTGTCCGCCCCGGCGAGTACGCCGTGCCGCCAGGGGTGCTGACGCGCTCGAGACCTTCGGCTGCGACTGTGCCCTGCCTGCCTACACGATCGAGATCGGTTTCAGTTCGCGAACAGATGGAACGTCTTGGAGCTAGCGTCCGTCTCCTCCTTCGCTTCATGGTGTGGGTAGTGGTGGACGTGTGCGTCCAGGCCTGGAATGAACACCGACACGTGGCCCGCGTCCGCGAGGCGCCCTGTCGCGGTGGGGTGCCTCCCCGTGAACCGTCACGTGCCCGACGCCGAGGTTGGCGTGTCGGAAATGCGGATCCGGCGCCCGGTGATGGAGGAAGGCTTGACCCGTACCCACACGTCGCGTGCTCCGCCCGCCCACGGGTCGGGACTGCCGCGCCGGGTCAGATGCTCGACGGCATCCGGGTCGTCCAGCAGCGCCGCAGTGCCCTTCACCAGGACGCTCCAACCACTGCGCTGGGCCTCGTCGATGTGATCGACCTCGAAGGCGACCCAGTCACCGACGGCGGCGGCCGGCGTACTCCCCGCGGCGGTGCGGTAGACCACCGTGCCGTCGAGGACCCGGAAGTTGACCGGCAGGACCACCGGGCCTTCCTCAGTCGCCAGTGCCACCCTGCCAATGCCGCCCGGCGCGAGCCTGGCCCAGCATTCCCAGGCCGGAAGCTCCTCCAGCACCGGGTGCGCCGCTGCGGCTGCCCGGCCGGGCGGGATGTCCACTCCTCCGCCCAGCAGCTCCCAGGCGGACGTGCCGAGCGCGCCGGCCAGCCGCGTGAGCGGAACGATGTCCGGCGGGCCGGCCGACGACTCCACGTACTCCACGAATCCGACCGCCATCCCCGCCCGGTCGGCCACGTCCTGGCGGCTGAGGCCGAGCCGCTGTCGGCGCTCGGCCACGCGCCGCCCGATGTCCCCAGGGTGGCCAGCTTGCGGTCAGCCGAGTCCCCAGCAGTGCTCTTCGGCATCTTCTGTCACTACCTCTCCTGCTGGCGTTGCCAGAAATACTCGGCGACGCCAAGGCGACGTGCCCCGGAGGGCGACCGGACGGGCGGAGGGCGGGTCCTCACGTGTGGAGTCCGTCTCTCTGCTCTTCCGGGGCTCCCGCGGCTCATGAATGATGGGGAAACTCCGTTGATGCACGAAGTAAAGGCTGGTTGTCCATGAGTGATCACGTCCATGTGCGGCTGTCCGGCGGTCTCGCTGTGAACGGCGACGGCGAACTCGTGGAGCAGTACCACTGCCGCTGCGGTGCTTCCTGGACGAAGACCTACGAGGCGGCGGGGGACACCGAGCTGTGACCCGTGCCGGCCCGCTGCGGCCGACCCTTGTCAGCGGCCGCGCACGATCGCGACCGGACACGGGGCGTGCTGGGCACAGTGCTGGCCGACGGAGCCCAGCAAGGCCCCGGTGAAGCCGCCGAGCCCGCGGCTGCCCACTACCAGAAGCGCCACGTCGTCCTCGGCGGCGGCCTTCAGCAGCGCTTGGGCCGCGGTGCCCTCCTCCACACGAGTGGTGATCTCCACGGTTGGCTCGGACCCCACGGCCTTCTCGATGCTCTCGAGCAGGACCTTGCGTGCGATGTCCCCGAGCCCTCTTTCTTCCGCGACGGGAACGTTGCCGCCCCATCCGGAGAACGGCGGCTCCCAGGCGATGACAGCCCGCACGGCCGCGCCGGTCAGCTCCGCCTGCCGCACCGCCCAGCGCAACGCTCTTCGGGACTGCTCGGAACCGTCCACCCCGACGACGATCTTCTCGCGGCTCTGCTTGTCGGTCATGGCACGCCCTTCCGTTTCGGCCGGAGAGTGTCGCGCGGTCGTGCGACGTGAAAGGGCCGATGCGTCCGAAAACCTCCCCCTTGGCAGCATCGACCGGATCCGCGCCAGCCGCACGCCGACCCGAAGCTCCTCCCAGGATCAGGCAGGCACTGGGGGCTGGCGAAGCGGGTCAGCCCCTCTGCAGGCCCCGGCCGAACCCCTCGACGCTCCGCAGCCGGTCCTCGAGCCGGTGCCGGACGTCGGCGGTGAGCCGGCGCAGCCGGTCGGAGGCGGCGGCCTGCGGGGGCTGGGGGTCGGTGAGGCGGCGGGCCGCGGCGGGGAGCTCGGCGAGGTCGGCCTCGAACGCGGCGCGGGACAGCGCGAGCGAGGGTGGTGGGCCGGTGCGCCGGCCGCCGGCCATGACCTGCTCCAGTAGCGGCCGGGTCCCGGGCGGCGCGGGCTCGTCGCGCAGCGCGATGGTATCGGTGAAGCCCTGCCCGCGGAAGACCTGCTTGGCACCGGGGGCGGTGACCTTGGCGGTGGACAGCTTCATCATCGGCCGCCCGTCGTAGCTGACCAGCTTGTACGCCGCATCCAGGTACGGTGCGTCCGCCGACACTCCGACGAGCGTGCCGACGGCGAACAGGTCGATCGGCGCCCCGGAGCGGACCAGTGCGTCGATGCCGTACTCGTCGAGGCCGCCGCTGACGGTGATCCGCACCCGTGGCAGCCCGGCGGCGTCGAGGATCTTCCGGGCCGTGACGGCGAGCGCGCCGAGGTCGCCACTGTCGAGCCGGACCGCGCAGCCGTCGTGCAGTCCCAGCTCCCGCAGTACCCGGGCCGCGACGGCCACGCCGACCTCGGTGTCGTAGGTGTCCACCAGGAAGGTCACCGGTCCGGAGTGGGAGCGGGCGAAGGCCCGGAAGGCGGCGGCTTCGTCGTCGAACGCCTCGATGTACGAGTGCGCCATCGTGCCGACAGCGCGCAGGCCGTGCGCGTGGGCGGCTGCGACGTTGCTGGTGCCCGTGAAACCCACGATGGCGCCCAGGCGGGCGGCCTGTTCGCCCGCTGCCACGCCGTGGGTGCGCCGCAGCGAGAAGTCCACCACCGGCCGCCCGGCGGCCGCCAACACGCAACGCGCGGCCTTGGACGCCACCGAAGTCTGGTGGCAGACCTGGTTGAGCAGGAACGACTCCACCAGCTGTGCCTCGGGCAGCGGGGCGGTCACCTCCAGCAGCGGCTCTCCGGCCAGGACGATCCGCCCCTCCGGCACCGCCCGCACCTCCCCGCTGAAACCGAGCCCCAGCAACGGCTCCAGGTCCCGGTAGGGGCGGCCGAGCACCGAGGCGAAGACCTTGACGTCCTCCTGATCGACCCGCGCCCGGGCCAGGTGGTCCAGGACCGGCTCCAAGCCCGCCGCAACGAGAAACCCGCGGCCGGGCGGCAGCTTCCTCACGAACAGGCTGAACGTCGCGGGAGCGGCCATACCCTCCGCCAGGTACGAGTGCGCCATCGTCACCTCGTACAGGTCGGTGATCCGAGCATCTGACACGCGGTACCTCCGGCAGAGCGCCCACTTCACCAGACTCCCACCCTTCACAAGGCACGGCAGCGTGCGGCAGCACGACCACGAGCCGGGGACACGCCGGCACGGTCCGGCGCCGACGCAAGCGCGGACAGGGGCGGCCTGCGACGACTCACTCCTGCGCGCCGTGCCCGTCGAGCGTCCGCCCGATGCCGACCTCGTCGCGACCGGCAGGTGGCAGCGCGTTCCGTTCGGGAGCTGGGGAACGTCCCGGCGGCTTGCGGATCGGTGCGGCCGAGGGCGTCGCGCCGATGATGGCGAGCACGACCTTCCCGTCCACCGTCTCCTGCGCCATCAGCAGCGCGGCGAGGTCGTCGAGGTGGCGACGGTGGTCGCGCAGGAGGTCCACCGCCCGCTTCTCGGCCTGCCGCAGCAGTCGCGCCACCTCTTCGTCGACCAGGCGTTGGGTCTGCTCGGAGTAGGGACGGCGCAGCCGGTCCTCCAGGTTCTCGCCGAGGTACTGGGCGGTGCCGCCGGACGCGTAGCCGACAGGCCCGAGAGCGCCTGAGAGGCCGAACTCGCGGACCATCCGGGTGGCGACGACGGTGGCGTTGGCAAGGTCGTTGGCGGCGCCGCTGGAGCCCTCGCCGAAGACGATCAGTTCCGCGGCCCGGCCGCCGAGCTGGACGGCCAGTAGGTCCTGCAGGTAGCCCTGGCTGTAGAGGTGCCGCTCGGCCTCCGGGAGCTGTTCGGTCACACCGAGGCTCACACCGGCGGGCAGGATGGTGACCTTGGCCACCGGGTCGGCGTGCTCGCACAGCGCGGCCATCAAGGCATGGCCGGACTCGTGCACGGCGACCGCGCGGCGTTCCTCCGGGAGCAGCGCGTTGGAGGACTCCCTGCGCCCCAGCAGGACCCGGTCGCGTGCGGTGTCGAGGTCGTGCGCGGTGATGACGGTGCGCTCGGCCCGCACCGCGTTGATGGCGGCCTCGTTCACCAGATTCGCCAGATCCGCCCCCGAGAAGCCTGGGGTGCCCCGGCCACGCGGTCCAGCTCGACGTCCTCGGCCAGGGTCTTGCCGCGCGCGTGGACGGCGAGGATCGCCGAGCGCTCGCCCTGGTTCGGCAGCGGCACGGTGACCTGCCGGTCGAACCGGCCGGGCCGCAGGAGTGCCGGGTCGAGGGAGTCGGGGCGATTGGTCGCGGCGAGCACGACGATGCCGGTGGACTGGTCGAAGCCGTCCATCTCGGCGAGCAGTTGGTTCAGGGTCTGCTCGCGCTCGTCGTTGCCGCCGAGCCGCGCTCCGCCGCCGCGCCGGGCGCCGACGGCGTCGATCTCGTCGATGAAGATGATCGACGGGGCCCGCTTGCGCGCCTCCTCGAACAGGTCGCGCACCCGCGAGGCGCCCACGCCGACGAACATCTCCACGAACGCGGACCCGGTCACCGACAGGAACGGCACCTCGGCCTCCCCGGCGACCGCCCGAGCCAGCAGCGTCTTGCCGGTACCCGGAGGGCCGACCATGATCACACCCCGCGGACCCTTCGCGCCCGCGGCGGCATATCGCTCAGGGCTGCGCAGGAAGTCCACGACCTCGCTGACCTCCTGCTTCACACCCTCGTACCCGGCGACGTCGGCGAAGCGGGTGTTCGGCCGCTCCGCCTCGATGATCTTCGCCCGGGACCGTCCGACCGCACTCAGGCCGCCGCTCATCGCTCGCGTCGCCATCCGCCCCGACCAGAGGAACAGGCCCGCGATCACGATCAGCGGCAGGAAGACGAGCAAGGTGGTCAACCCTGAGCTGCCGCCAGTGGTCTTCGCCGTGATCTCGACGTTCTGGGACTGCAGTTGCCGGGTGAGACCGCTGCTGTCCAGCGCGGTCGGGATCTGCGTGGTGAACTTCGTGCCGTCCTTGAGGGTGCCGCTGACGGCGCCCTTGTCGGTGATATCGACGGTCTTGACCTGGCCGGTGTCCACCCTGCCGGTGAAGTCCGTGTAGGTGTACCGCGTCCCCGTGCCGGACGGGGTCCGGGACAGCAGGACGAACATCATCGTCACGGCCACGGCGACCGGCAGGAGCCACCGCCGCCAGCCCGGCGGCGATTCCGGTCCGGGCTTCGCCGGCTTCGGCGGGTCCGGCGGGTCCGGCGGCGGCCCGGGTTTGGCCCGCCCGGTCGGATGCCGGGCGGGAATACTCCTGCGTGCGATCATCTCTCGCCTCCGCTCCCATGATCCGCCACTGGGAACACCGCAGGCAGGGCCGACCGGGCCAGCTGACCGGGCCCGCTGCCCCCTGCCGCACTCCGGGAGTGTGGCACTGGACTGAACCGCCGGAGGGCCACGGCCCGGCGTGGCTTCGAAGCTTGGTGCCGCGGTGCTGCGCGGAGTCGCGTGTCGGCCGCCTGTCTCCGATCGGGGCCGCAGCCGCAGTGCACGGTCACAGTACGTGAAGACGCCAACTGGAGACAGGAGTTGATGCCGGACGGCTGGCTCCGATCGCGGCCCCGCGGACGGCGCAGCAGCATGGAGGAAAGGGATCAGCCAAGCGAGGAGGATGCGAAATGGCCGGCGATCTGCTTCAGCGGCGTGCGCACTGGTGGCCGTCGTTCTCGGAACTGTTCGAGGACTTTCCCGCAGACCTGCGGATGGGCGAACACCTCATCCGGGTCGAGGAGTGCGCCTTCTCTGACAGTCTCGGCTGAGACGCCTGGCTCAGCTGGGAAGGTGGCGTGGACGGCCACCAGCGAGGTGTGGCGTCGGTCGGCGGCGTCGAAGGCGAGCTCCAGGACACCGTCGTAGCCGGAGCGCTGGCTCACGGCGACGGCGACCGGCCCGGACTGCGCGGCCGGGGTCAGGGTGCCGTCGGGGTCGTCGTGGGCGCCGACGAGCACCACCGGGTGCTCGGAGCGGGCGACGGTGTACGGGGCGAGCGAGCGGATCAGGTAACCCCCGCGGTGCTGATGTCCTGCGAGCCGAGTACCAGCAGTTGCTCGTCGCCTGCGGCGGACAGCAGGGCGGCGGAAGTGGTGGCGGGCAGCAGTTCGGTGGTGAAGGGAACGTCCGGGGAGTGCTCGCGCAGCTCGCTCTCCGTGCTCTCCGTCACGCGGGCGCGTACGTCAGGCAGTCGATGTCACTCTGGTGGAACCCGACCGTGATGCCGGTGGCGCGGCACTCAAGGCCGACGTTGTGACGGCAGTCCGACATCTTGCACGCACCGACCCTGCCGTTGGCGGAAGGGTCGCCGCCCTTGGTCGGGGCCTGCAGGTAGGTGTCGCAGTTCGCGTGACGGGCGTCGCCGACGGTGATGGCCAGGGCGTGGCAGGCGAGGCCCTGGTTGTAGGCGCAGCCATCGACCGCGCATCCGGTGATGATGGGCATTTCCATGGCGAGGTCCTTCGGTCGTGGGCTGCTCAGGTGGCGTCACGCGGTGGCCACTGTGGGCACGCGAGCCTTCCGTTCGAGCATGGGCAGTGGTGTGGTCCGCGGCCACTGGCGTTAGCCCAGCGGGAGCCGAGCTGCGGTTCTGCATCTCGCCGCAGCGCGACGTGTGAAAGCCAAGCGGCGGCGAGGCCGGCATCCGGTCTCCTGTGGCAGGCTGCGCCCGCGAGGCGGAGCCTGGAGGGGGGCGACGGAAACGGTCTTCCACGCTGGACGTACGTTCGCGTCGCTTCGGGCGCTTGACCGAGGCGGCCGGGCAACTTGGTGCCATGGGTCTGAAGCCCAGGAGCGGCGTCCTGCCGGGAGCGTGCCAGGGGGCAGGAGGAGTGATGCTTGATCCCGTGATCGTGGGAGTGGACGGCTCCGGGCGGAGTCTGCGTGCGCTGGTGTGGGCCGCGAGTGACGCGGCGCGGCGCGAGTGCCCGTTGCTGATCGCCCACGTACTTCCGGCCTGGGAGTTCGATTTCCCGTTCTTTCCCCCGGGGCGTTCTCAGGGCCTCAGCCGCCGGGGCGCGGAGATCCTGACCGAGGCGGTGGCGATCGCCAAGGAGAGCCATCCGGGCCTAGAAGTGGAGTCCGACCAAGTCTCGGGCTCCCCGGCCGAGGTTCTTCGTGCGGCGACCGAGCGGGCGCGCTGCATGGTGCTCGGCGCCCGTGGCGAGGGAGGGCTCGGCAATCTGCTGATGGGCTCCGTCAGTTTGCAGGTCGCTGGGCACGCGGCCTGCCCGGTAGTCGTGGTCGGCGAGATCACCACCGGTCACGGACGCGTCCTCGCCGGCACGGACGGTTCGGAACACTCGACCGCCGCCCTGGAGTTCGCCTTCGAGGAGGCATCCCTGCGCGGCGACCGCGTTCACGCCCTGCGGGCCTGGAGCATGCCGACCTCACCGGAACCGTCCGACGCCCAGCCCGCTCCGGACGAGGTCGAAGCCGAGCAGCGCCAGCAGCTCGACGACCAGCTCGCACCCCTCCGGCATCGCTATCCCGGTGTCGAGGTCGAGACGACCCTGGTCCGGGGGAAACCAGTGACCGAACTCGTCCGCGCCTCCGACCGGGCGGACCTCGCCGTAGTCGGCTCACGCGGCAAGGGCGGCTTCCACGGCCTGGCCCTCGGCTCGGTCAGCCATGGCCTGCTCCACTACGGCATCTGCCCGGTCGCGGTCGTACGCCCGCAACCTCACACACCATCGGCGTGATCGCCAGCCCCCTTCCGGAACAGAGCTGATTCCTCCACGATCCACAGCCTCAATAGTCCCCAGCAGCGCCCGGGCCAAGAATCCGAGCGGTACCGACCAGGTTGCGGCTCGGTTCAACAGCCGAAGAAGTCCTGCACCGAACAGCCTGCCTCGTCGCCCTTGGCGGCGCTCCCTCCGCGCGCCCTCCCGACTGCACGCGGGAAATGCGGACATGATCGGGGTGACGTGCATCGTCCGACGATGAGCGAGAGCAGGAGGTTCGATGGCCGCTGCCGGATTGTCCTTCGACGTGGTGAGCATCGAGAAGCCCGATGACGTGAATGTGATCATCGGCCAGTCGCACTTCATCAAGACCGTGGAGGACCTGCACGAGGCAATGGCCGGGGTCGGCCCGCACCTGCGCTTCGGGATCGCCTTCTGCGAGGCATCCGGTGCCTGCCTGGTCCGCCGGTCCGGAAACGACGACGAGTTGGTACCGCTCGCGGTACGCAACGCACAGGCGATCGGGGCCGGCCACTCCTTCGTCATCCTTCTGCGTGGCGGCTACCCGGTCAACGTTCTCAACGCCGTCAAGCTCGTGCCCGAACTGTGCGGGGTCTTCTGCGCGACCGCCAACCCGGTCGACGTCCTGCTGGCCGTCACCGACCGGGGCCGCGGCGTGATCGGCGTGATCGACGGCGTACCCCCGGTCGGGGTCGAGACCGACAAGGACGCCGCGAACCGCCACAGCCTGCTACGCCAGATCGGTTACAAACTCTGAGGCTTGACGTCCTGTATTCCGCCAGCCGCCTCCACCGGTGGACGGGGAGGGTGCGAACGCCTGCGCACGGCCCTCGTGGGCGCGCAGGGCCACGGCCAGTGCCACTGAGGACGGCGGACAGGAACGACACAACCGGCACATTCACACCGACGACTCGTCTCCGGCTCCGCACGCCTGGTTCCTGCTTCCCGCTCATCCTCGGGCCGAGAAGCCCCAGGGCAGGGCCGGTCGGTCCACCCACCAGGGCCTGCGGGGCCGGGTGGGTGGAAGAAGCGGCCGACCAGCGCACGACGACCGCTCGCGCTGGACAGCCGGGGGCGTCGGCGGGACCCTGGCCAGGAGGCAGACGGTCCGGCGCAGCCACAGGTGCGGCTCGGGCGGGCCGGATGCGGTACCGCGTACGGGAGCGCCGATGGACCCTGCGACGGGCAGCGCTCCGCCGGTCGTGGCGGGGGTGGACTCCGAACCCGCCGCCACGGGGATCGTTCGGTACGCCGCCCGCGAGGCTGAACTCCGCTGCGCGGCCCTGTGCCTGTTCCATTCCGTCGACCCGGCCCTGCTTGCCCCGGGCCGGACCAAGCCTGAGCAGGCGGAGCAGATGGCGGCGAGTGTGCTGGCGCCGTACGCGAGGCTGATCCGTTCGGAGTTCCCGCAGTTGACTGTCCGTGAGGAATCGGTGCTCGGACGGCCGGCCGCGGAGCTGGTCGAGCGCTCCGGGGACTGTTCTCTGATCGTGCTGGGCCACCGTGGCCGTGGCGGGTTCCCCCGGCTGCCGCTGGGGTCCGTCGCCCTCCAGACGGCCACCCACGCCCGATGTCCGGTCATCGTGGTGCGGGCACTTCCCTCCGCCCCGGGCGGCCCCGTCGCGGTCGGCTTCGCCCTGCCTGACGACTCGCGGACCGCGCTGCACTTCGCGGCGGAAGAAGCGGCACTGCGTGGAAGGCCATTGGAGATCGTCCACGCCGACTACCGCCCACAGACGCTCACCCTGGGCCTTGCACCACGCGCGCAGACCGACCAGGCAGGCGTCGTACGGGCCGAACACCACGTGCTGGAAGGCGAAGCGGCGCTTCTGCGTGCCCGCCACCCGAGTCTGCGGACCGCCGTCCGCATCGAGCACAGATACCCGGTCCCGACCCTGCCTGGATGCGGGCGAACGCGCGGCGGTGTCGTCGGCCGTGCGGGTGAGCGCGGCCGCGTGGAGCATGCGGCTGCCCCCGTAGCCGGGCAGGAAGCGGGCAGCGCAGGTCGGCGCAGCAGGCCCGCGGCTCGGATGCGCGAACCTCGGCCCCGTCACAGGCTGGAGATAAACCGCCAGCGAGGAGAGTGCGCCATGAACCCGGAAGGCTTCCACGAGGCCACGGTCAAGTTCACCGACCAGGGAGTGATCACCGCAACCAGCGAAGTGATCGACGACGCGTAGAACCCGCTTCACCTACAACTGGACGGGCCCTGGGTCCATATCGTCAAGGACAGCAGCACGCCGACGGCGACCGTCTACACCGTCCCCGCGGAGGCGATCCAGGCGATCACCTGGGACTGGCCCTCCACCCCGTCCGCCCACCAGGTGCGCGGAACCGCCGAGGACTCATAGGTCGACCCCATGCGACCAGAGATCGTCGTCGGACTCGACGGGACCCCCGAGAGCCTGTCCGCAGCCAACTGGGCAGCCCGCGAGGCGAAACGGCACGGGTTCACGCTCCGCCTGCTGCACGTGTGGATCACCGCGCCCGGAACACCGGCAGAGTCGCCCGACATGCCCCTGGAGACCGTCACGGCACGGCGGGTCCTCCAGGACGCGGAAACGGACCTGCAGGAGCGGTACCCGTACGTGCCGGTCACCTCTGAGCTCCTGGCCGCGGACAGTTCCGTCGCGCTGCTGGAGACCGCCGCGAAGGCCGAGCTCCTGGTACTGGGCTCCCAGTCGCTGGGCAGCGCCCAGGGGTATCTGCTCGGTTCGCTCACCCTGCAGGCGGTCGCCGGGTGCGAGCGGCCGGTCGTCCTGGTCCGCACCGAGGATCAGCCTGACGACGTACGCTCCGCTGCTGGGCAGCCCGGCGCGGTGGTTGTCGGGGTGAGCCTTCGCCCCGGCTATGACGGCACCCTCGCGTTCGCCTTCGATGCCGCCGCCAGGCGCTCGGCCACCCTGGTCGCCTTCCTCGCCACCAACAGGCGACGGTCCGTCGTGCTCCGGGAACGGCCGCCGAAGGAGTCCGAGGAACTAGCGGCCCATCAGGCACTCGGCGCGGCGTTGCGCCCGTGGCATGAGAAGTACCCCTACGTCCGCGTGGTCGAGCAGCTCAGCCACGAGAGTCCCGGCAGGGCGTTGGTGGACAGCGCTTCGGGGGCGCGGCTCCTCGTCGTGGGGCGCGGTGGCCATCGCAACCCGCTCACGCCCAGGATCGGCCCCGTGACCCACGCCGCCATCCATCACGCCGCCTGCCCTGTTGTGATCATCCCCCACGACTGACATCCGCCCAGCTCCATAAGCTCGTTGCCGCCGCTGCCCTGTCGGGCAACGCCCGCGGTCGCTTCAACCGGAGGCCTCCAGAAGACTCCGCTCGACGGACTTGTCCGGGCCCCTCACCATGGCAGTACTGCAGGCGCCGCCGACAACGGGAGCGCACATCGTGGCATACCCACCATGTCCGGCCTCAGTGAGGAGAGCGGGGATGACTGGCGATCTGCTGCACGGGCGTCCGCACCGGTGGCCCCCGTTCCTGCGCCGGTTCACGGACTACGCCGGGTTCCACCACTCCCTGTGGGGGGACACCCACAACCTGCCGACCGCTGCGAGGGCTGCCGAGGCGGCACGAATCGCCGCTCCCCTCCAGGACGACGTCGGCAGGATCGCAGTTCAGGCTCCAGCACCGGTCGCCTCGATCACCGCCTCCAATTCCCGACCGGCCCGGCGACGCCCAGCAGCGGGGGCAACGCGCCATTCTGCCAAGATGCGCCGAGCGACGCCGAGCACGACAACTCGTGCGCCGATACCGGGCAGACCCGACGCCAGGCCCTTGCTGCGGCGACAACGACCTCCGGGCCACTGCGATGAACGCCGCGGAAGTGCCGGGCCGGCCCGCAGCGAGAAGCGGCGAAGAAAGTCCGTTACCGGTTCTCACTCTCACGATGAACCCCACGGTCGACATCTGCTGCGACATCGACCACCTGGTGGCCGTCGGCAAGACCCGCGCCGAGGTCAGGTATGTGGCCGCCGGCGGCGGAGGGATCAACGTCGCCCGCGGCGTGGCGCGGTTCGGGGGACGGGCGACCGCCGTCCACACGGCCGGCCAGGAGATCGGCCGGCGCCTGAACCGGCTGCTGGACGAGGAGGGCATCGACCACCTCGCCCTCGGGATCACGGGTGAAACCCGCGAGGCGTTCGTGCTGTTCGAGACCGCGTCACGCCGCAGCTACCACATCGTGCCGCGCGGCCCGCGACTCGACGACGACGAGGCACGGCACTGCCTGGACCTGTTGGAGCGGGCAGCTGGCGCTCACCGGTACGTCGTGGCCAGTGGCAGCCTGCCCGGCGGCCTGCGCGACGACTTCTACACGGCCGTCGCCCGCCGGGTCAGAGGAGCCGGCTCCAGACTGCTGCTGGACACCTCGGGACCGGCCCTGCGCGAGTCGTTGCACGAGGCCGTCTTCCTGCGCAGATGCAACCGCAGCGAGGCCTCCTACCTCGTCGGTCAGGGGCACATGGAGCTGCATGCACCGCCACTGCCGGGCGAGCCCCTCAGCGACGCCGGGGCCGGGGACGGCATGATCGCCGCAATCGTCACCCGGCTGGCCGAGGGCGACGACCCGGTCGGCGCCTGCGCACTCGGGGTTGCCGCGGCTTCCGCATCGATGCTCACCCCCGGCACCGAACCGTGCGACCGAGAGGTGGCCGAGTCGCTCCGCCCCGCAGTGCGGATCAACCGGCTGGCAGGCTGACGACCCGCCCGCCGCCGGGACACGTTCCGCCGCCGGCCCGCCACCTGGCAGCCACCGACGCGCCCCCGCGCCGTCCAGGCGACCGGCCGCGGTCGGCAGCGAACGACAGGCACTGCTACGGCTTGCGCACGCGAGGCCAGCCACATCCGGCAGCCATCCGTGCACGTGCTACAAGCGGCGGCAGCAGGCCGTGCTCCACACGGCGGACTGCCGACGCCCCCCACCCGGGCGAGTGGGCTTGTAGAGTCGATCAGTTGAACACGCCGGCAGCCCGAACGTCCCGTTCCTCGCGGGCGGTGGAGGCCCCACACCCGCGAGGACGGGGAAGGGGCCAACAGACTGAACCGGCGATCCCGCCCCACGCCACGACCTCGCCGTCCGACCCACCCACCCCGCCACCAGCGGCCTCATATGTCGGCTGACCTTGAGAGCGCCCCCACCAGGGTGCACGGTAGTAACTGGGCGGCACACGCCCGCCACCGAGGCGAGGGGTGTTCGGGAAGGAGCTGGTCCATGAGCCGGCGCACCGTTCACGACGTGATGACGCACGACGTCGTCGTCGCACAGCCTGAGAGCACCTTCAAGGAGATCCTTGAACTGTTCCACCGCAACGACATCACCGCCGTCCCGATCGTGGACGAGCGCAGGCACGTGCTCGGGATCGTCTCGGAGGCCGACCTGATCCGCAAGGAGGCCGTCCTCTGGGACAACGAGGACCATCGGACTGTCCTTCGCCGACTTCGTCGCCGCGAGCACGCACGGGCGCAGGCCATGACGGCACAGGGACTGATGACCACCCCGGTGGTGACCGCACGATCCGACTGGAACATCGCCGAGGCGGCCAAGGTCATGGATCGCAGGAAACTCAAGCGGCTACCGGTGACCGGGGCGGAGGACATTCTCGTCGGCATCGTGAGCCGATGCGACCTGCTGCAACCGTTCCTGCGCGCCGACGGGGAGATCGGCGCCGAGATCGTCCACGACGTGCTGGAGAAGACGCTGCCTCAGCCCGCCGCCGCCCTCCGGGACGTCAACCTGACCGTCCGTGACGGCGTGGTCACGCTGTCCGGGACAGTCGAGCGCAAGAGCCTCATCCCGATCGTCGAAGGACTGTGCCGCGCAGTCGACGGCGTGGTCGACGTCCGCCAGAGCCTCGCCTACACCACCGACGACACCCTGATCGACCTCACCCGGCCACCGGCACCGGACGTCAGCCAACCACCGGGCCGCGCGACTACCCCTCCCGCCCCGACCCGCACGGCCGAACACCCCTGACCAGGCCTGGCTCTGGTTCTCGCTCACGAGGATGTCAGCTTCCTGACCCGGAGCAGCCGTGGCCTCGGTCTCGGCTCTCAGGGCCCTCAACCCCGACGGACATCTCGACGAACGCCGAGCCGGTCACCGACGGGAACGGGGCCTCGGCCTCCCCGATCGACCGCCCTGGGCCAGCAACGTCTTGCCGACACCCGGAGGCCCGACCACGGTTCACCACACGCTGTCCCCCCTTTCACTCCGGCAGCCGCCTGCCGCTCGCAGCTGCACAGAAACTCGACGACCTCACTGACCTTCTCCCCCCTCCGTAGTCGGCAACGTCGGCGAAGCGGGTAATCGGCCACTCAGCCTCGAAGATCTTCGCTCGGGATCGACCGACCACACCGAGGCCGCCGCTCATCAGGGTCGCGGCGGATGCCCCGTACCTGGAGCGACCTACAAGCTCGTCGCCGATCTCGGCCGGCCCGTGATGAAGCTCTTCACCTGCCAATCGACCGCGTCCAAGGCCAAGCAGGTCCACCGCACGCCTGGATTCGCGGCCCCTGTCTAACCAACCGACGAACCCGCGTCGGTACCCGGCCACTGCCGGCGACCGTGATGGCGAACGGCCACGGTGCTGGCCCCGCCCGGTCACTCAGCGAAGCTCGCGCCGTGTTCGAGGCCGCCGATCTCCCCGAACTCCCGGCTGCCGCCCGCGTCATCGATCCCCAGCCGCCAATGGCAGCCATCTCCGAACGACTACAGTCGCTCACCGGCGAGGTGCACCGATCGATCGAGGCACATCGACAAACGGTTCACGGCAACGACTGGTCGGGCCGGACCCATCCGCGGGGGCGGCAGTTAAGCCGTTTCAGTTGGGCGCGGCGAGCCTGACCTCGGCGTCCACCACGCCGGGGACGGCGCGCACCAGCCGTTCCATCACCGGCAGGGCCGAAGCGTCGGGCAGCGTCCCGCTCAGCGTGATCCGTCCCTCCTCCGCGCGGACGTCGACGGCCGAAGCCTGTTCGGGCTTCAGCACGGCGAGGAGTTCGAACCTCACTTGGTCGGCGAGGTCCTCGTCGGCGCGCAGGTGGATCTTCAGCAGGTCGCTGCGGCTGACGATGCCGATCAGACAGTCCTCGGCGTCGACCACTGGGAGGCGCTTGAAGTGGCCGCGCGCCATGGCCCGGGCGGCTTCGGCGGTCGGACTGTCGGCGTGGACGGACACGACGGGCGCCGACATCATGTCGGCGGCGGTCAGCCCGTCGGTATTGCCCTGCTCACGCTCTTCAGCGGCCAGCAGGTCCGCCTCGGACACCACGCCGACCACCCGGCCGTCGCCGGCCAGCACCGGGACGGCGCTGACCTTCCACTGCTGAAGGGTCTCCAGGATCTCCCGGAAGGTCGCGTCGCGGCCTACCGCGACCACCGCGTGGGTCATCACCTCGCCGACGGTGTTCCACTGACTGGTCATGGTGTCCTCCAAGGAGGGTGAATCGAGAGCCTTCGGTCACCGGACTGCGCTCGCCGAACCCGCTCCCGCGGAACCGGGCCGTCCGAGCTTCCGACGCGGATCAAGGCGACGGAGGCGGCCAGGTTGAACCTGGCGCCGGTCCCGTGCCCTTGAGCCGAGCGTCATCAGCCCGAGCCGGGTCAGCGCCTCGAACGGCGCGCCCCGGGCCTTGCTGGTTCGGGTCGACCTCAGCGGTCGGCACCGTAGGCACGGGGCTGTTCGACGCGGATATCGGTGTCGTCCTCGCTCCAGTCGAGGGTCGGGTGCACGGCGACCACGCCGTCCACGGCGCGGCACAGTTACTCGGCGATCGGGACGAGACTGCGGCGCGGCAGCCGTCCGGTCAGAGTGACCACACCGTCGCGGACGACGACCTGGACGTCACCCGGTGCCAGCCACAGCGTCCGGCCGAGCACGTCGTGGACGATCTCCTCGCGGATGGCAGCGTCGTGGCGCAGGAAGACCTGCAGCAGGTCGCGGCGGCTGACGATGCCGACCAGTCGACCGACCTCGTCGACCACGGGCAGGCGCTTGACGTTGTACTTGTCCATGGCTCGGGCGGCCTCCGCGACGGACCAGGAGGCGTGGGCTGTGACTGCCGGGCTGGTCATCAGCCCGCCGGCAGTCTCGGCCTCGGCCCGGGCCCGTTCCTCGGGCCTGAGCCACCGGCCGGGGTGTCGGCCCTCCGGGTCGGGCAGGACGGCCTCCTTGCGGATCAGATCGGCCTCGGAGACGATGCCGATCGGACGCTCCTGTTCGTCGACGACTGGGATTGCGGTGACGTCGTTGCGGTGGAACAGCGCCGCGATCTCCTTGAAGGGCGTGTCGGGCCCGGCAGTGACGACCTCCCGGGTCATCACGTCGTGGACACTGCGGTGCTGCATGGTCCTCACTCCTCCACCGGCTGGACTCCCTACTCACACTGTCCGCCCGCGGGAGCGGGACCGCACGGGGCCGTTCGGACCGGCCGCCAGGGCCGACACACCCCGCGCCGACCGAGCAGCCACCAGCCATCATGGGAAGTGACCACTCCCCTCGGAGGTCGCCATGACGGCGGACGCCACCGCCCCTCATCCGCAGCCCCGCCCAGGCCTGCTGACCTTCCTCGGCGGTGTCGGCACCGTCACCGGCAGCAAGTTCCTGATCGAGACCGACCGCGCCCGGGTCATGGTCGACTGCGGCATGTTCCAAGGGCTCGCCGAACTGCGCCGACTCAACCGCCGGCCACTCCCCCTCGATCCGGCCGACATCGACGCGGTGGTCCTCACCCACGCGCACCTGGACCACTGCGGCTACCTGCCCAAACTCGTACGGGACGGCTTCCGCGGACCTGTACTGACCACCCCCGACACCGCGCGCCTCGCCGAGCTGATCCTGCGCGACAGCGCCCACCTGCTCCGTGAGGACGCCGACCACGCCAACCAGCACGGCTGGTCCAAGCACCGCCCCGCCGAACCGCTCTACGACGAGGACGACGTCGAGAAGACCCTGCGCATGTTCGACCCCGTCCGACTGGACTCCGACGTCGAGATCACCGGCGGCATGGTGCTGCGACTGCACCACGGCGGCCACATCCTCGGCTCCGCCTGGGCCCATCTGACCATGGAGGACGGTCACACCCTCGCGGCCAGCGGCGACCTCGGCCGGCCCGTCCACCCGCTGCTGCGGCCGCCCGAGCCGTTCACCGGCGCGGACGTCCTGCTGATGGAGTCCACCTACGGCAACCGCTACCACGAGGAGACCGCGGCCCGCGAATGGTTCGCCGCCGCGATCAACCGCACCCTCGCCCGCGGCGGCACGGTCGTCATCCCCTCCTTCGCCGTCGACCGTACCGAGGTCGTCCTGCACCAACTCGCCGAGCTGCGCCGGAGCGGACGGCTGCCCGCCGGCGCGCCCGTCTACGTGGACAGCCCGATGGCCCTGGCCGCCCTGCAGATCTACCGCGAGGCGTTCGCCCGGCGCTCAGGCCAGCTGCGTCCCGAAATCCTCGACGAAGGCTCTTCGGCCCTCGACCCCGAACCGTTCCAGCTGATTCACTCCCTCCAGGAATCGCTGGCCCTGGAGCACTCCAGCGTGCCGTCCGTCCTGGTCTCCGCCTCCGGCATGGCCACCGGCGGCCGCGTCGTCCACCACCTGCACCGACTGCTGCCCGACCCCCGCAACACCGTCATCGTCGTCGGCTTCGCCGCCGCCGGCACCCGCGCCCGCGACCTCGTCGACGGCGCCCGGGTGCTCAAGATGTACGGCACCTACGTCCCGGTACGCGCCGAGGTCGTCAACGTGCCCGCCTTCTCGGCCCACGCCGACGCCGCCGAGATCATCGAATGGCTGCGCCACGCACCGCCTCCGAGCGCCACCTACCTGGTCCACGGCGAGCCGGACGGCGCGCAGGCCCTGCGCGACCGGATCGACCGCGAACTCGGATGGACGGCCGTCGTCCCCCGCTCCGGCGAACGCGTCCTGGTCCGCTGAGCGATCGTGGGGCCGATGGAAGTACGCCGGAAGGCAGCCATCCCCGGTGAAGCATTGACACCCGTCGACGCCGGGCGGCAGCCACTCCACTCCGCCGCGTCGCGTCCCGGATCGCGCAGCCTGCACGACCCACTGATGCTGGCAGTGAAATCGGTATAACGGTAGGAGGCATGTGGTGAGCGAGGAAGTCGGTTCGTCGACTCGAATCGTGGTGGGTGTGGACGGTTCACCGGCGTCGAAGGCAGCGCTGCGCTGGGCGGTCCGGCAGGCCGCGATGACAGGCGGCAGTATCGACGTGCTGATCGCCTGGCAGTACCCGGTCGGCTACGGCTGGCCCGCTCCCGTCCTCGGGTCCTTCGACTTCACCGGCACCGCGCGGCAGATCCTGGCCGACGCCGTCACCGAGACCGTGGGCACCGCCCCGCAGGTCGAGATCCGCCAGCACGTCGTTCAGGACCATCCGGCTGCGGCGCTGCTCAAGGCCGCCGCCGACACCGACCTGCTCGTCGTGGGCAACCGCGGACACGGCGGCTTCACCGAAGCCCTCCTCGGGTCGGTGGGCCAGCACTGTGTCCAGCACGCCCGCTGCCCGGTCGTCGTCGTACGCGCCACCGAGCCCGAGCCCGGCGCGGAGCCATGATCGGCGAGCCGAAAGCCCCTGACCGCAATGGGCTACACAGCTGAGGATACGAAACCCTGGGCCGTACATGAGCCGACGGCTCGGGACGGGAGAGCGTTGTGAGTGATCCGGTGATCGTGGGGGGGATGGTTCCGCCTCCAGCCTGGACGCGGTGGACGTCGCGGCCCGCGAAGCCCGCCTGCGCGGGGCGGCACTGCGCGTGGTGCACGCGTTCGCCCATTCGCCGGGGCGGCTGACGGCCGGTGCGCCACCCTGGCATCCGGCCGACTACGGCCTGGAGCCGATGCTACAAGGGGTGCTGGCTCGGGCCGAGGAGCGGGCGCGCATGCTCGCCCCGGACGTCGAGATCACCCGGTCCATCGTGGCTGGTGGCTGAGCGGAACGCCCGGTCAACCTTGGCCCACACCATCGCGTCCCACTCGCCCTGGCGCTGGGTGAGCCACGGCCCAAGGTCGGGACGCTTCCACGGCGTGATCTGGGCCGAGACATCCAGGTCCTCGAAGGACCCGACGATCTCCCACTCCTTGGAGACCGCATGACGTGTCGCCGACTCCGCCTGGACCAGGTGCGAGACCTTGCCCTCGTCCCCGTGCGTGTCCGACACACGCGAACCCACCACCGCCCGAACCGGCACCGAAGCCGTCATGATGCTCACAGGAGGTCCCCTACCGCCCAGGCCAGCGGGCACCCTCGAACAGGCTGTTCTCGAACGAGTGGACTCTTTTGGAAAAGGCGTCCATCCGCTGGCGAATCGACCTCATCGTGTCCACCAGGAATCTTGCCGACAAGGCCGTCGAGGCATACGTCGAGCGTGCTGCCACCCACGCCGAGCGCTGGTCCGACCACGCACCAGTCACTGCAGTATTCGATCTGAACAACTAGTCGGCAGGAACGCGTAGTCCAACAGAATCAGGAGGCAGCCCGGCGTGCGGCATTTCACAAGTCAGACTGCTTCTCGACAGCAAATACGCCAGCGGCGAAGCAAGCCTCACGGCACTCCGTGAGCCATCCACACATAGGCCCGGACGGTGAGCGGATGCCCAGCCGGCAGGACTACGACCTGGCCCTCCGTGCTGAGCTCCTCGGTGTGAAACCCGGCCGTCGAGTCGAACGGCCGGTGCAGCAGCGCCACATCGGCCCGACCCTCGCGCAGGAGTCGTGCCTGCTCGGCCGGGCCGCACAGAATGACCTCGACGGGAACCGCGCCGGGTTCGGCGGCGTACGCGTCGAGAAGCTTCGCCAGCAGTTCGCTGGACGCGCTGGCTTTCGTGACCAGGACCACGCCGGTACCGCCGGTCACGGAAAGGGCGGCGCGGCGGGTCCGACGCTCGGCGGCGTCGACCGCGTCGAGGGCCGCCCGGCCCTCGACCAACAGCACCGAACCGGCCTCGGTCAGCGTGACGCTGCCGCTGGTCCGATCCAGCAGCGCCGCCCCGAGCCTGCGTTCGAGCTGCCGGGTCGGCCAGGTTCAGCGGCTGCCCGTCTGTTCGCGCAGCCACCGGCTGGAGGGCATGCTCTCCTTTCCCAACCTCTCGAGGGCCTGGCTGAGGTAGGGCGCGGGGAAGTCAAGTCGCCTGCGGCGGGGGATCAGCAGGGCCGCGCGGCGGGCGGCCCGTAGGACCGCGGTCGCCACCGGCGCCGGCAAGCCCGAACGGCCGTAGTGACGGTGGGCCCAGTCCGGCAGCAGGGAGTACCCCAGGTGGGAAGCGGCGCTCCACGCCGGTCGCAGTACGCGGTGCGTCCCGTGCAGGGGTGGGCGCGAGACGAAGCGGTGGATCGCCCTTGCCTCGGCGGAGGCGGCCAGCGCGGGCCGGACGGCTGACAGGTAGTCCTCCAGGTCCGCGACCGAGCCGGGAGCGTCAGCGGCCGGAAGTCCCACCAGGGCCGCGGTCCGGCGCTGCTCGCGGACGTAGCGGTCCGCCTGTTGGTCCGTCAAGTTCAGGCCGCCCCGCAGGACGGCGTGCAGGTTGGACCTGACCAGCGCGCAGTGCACCCAGAGCAAGAGGTCGGGGGCGTCCAGCCGGTGGCTCTTGCCGCTCTTCGGATCGCGGATGCGCAGCCGCTCGTGCACGGCCCGGACCCGGGCGCCAGCCCGCTCCGCCTGGTCCCGGGTGCCCCACGTGGTCGCGACGATGAAGGAACCGGTGCCCACGAGTCGACCGAACGGGTCTTCCTCAAAGGAGGAGTTCTGCGCTATGCCCAGCGCCGCGATCGGATGCAAGGCCTGGAGATGCAGCGCGCTGATACCGCCGATCCACATCGCAGGGTCCGCGTGGAGGTGCCAGGTGACCGAGGACGGACCGAAAAGCCCCGCATCGATGGGGTTCTGGCCACCGGGGTGGATGAGGGTACGCACGGCTGGCCTTTCCTGTTCTGCTACGGCGTGGACTTCCTGCAAGGCAGACGAACATGCCCGGGCTCCTCCGCCCCAGGCAGCCGCCCACAGCGCGATCGCACAGGGCCTTCGGGCGGTCCTCAGCACCGCGCGCAGTGCGCTCGGGTCGATGCCGAGGGTGCGGGGGATCCGCGGTTCGCTCCAGCCACAGCGCGCGTCGACTTGCCGGAGCCCGAGGGGCCGATCAGCACCACAACCTCACCGCGGACGATGTCCAGGTCGATGTCCTGCAGCACATGCAGGGCACTGAAGTGCTTATTGACACCTCGAATCGACACCAACGTCATCGCCGCCCCGCTTCCAAGGTCGCCGCTTCCTGATCCTGTGCCCCCTTACGGCCCCGGCGACGGGTTGGTTCACGTCCGAGTCGTACTTTCCCGGCGGGCGCGGACTGCCGGTCGCGCCGACTGGCGGACCGCGCTGCACGGTCTGCTGCGGACGGCCCGAAAGTCGCTGACGCCGGGTTGAACCTCAGCGAGCGGTCAGCCGTAAACGCGGTCGGTCCGGCCGGATCACACTGTGAGGACTCCGGCCGGACCGACCATCCGGCTGCCGAACCGCTCGGCGGCCGGACCGATTCCGATCAGAACTGCCCGGAGGCTGCCCGCATGTCTTCAGAAGTCCCTTGGATGGAAAGGGAGTCGGGCACGCAACCGGTGCCTCCACTCACGCCGGAGCGCCTCCTGGCAGGCCTCGCGCTGGCCGTACCCGTAGTCGCGTTGCTGTGGGTCCCCTCGTACAGCAAGCCGGCCCCGGCGCTCGGCGGGGTGCCGTTCTTCTACTGGTACCAGCTGATGTGGGTGCCGCTGGCGGCGGTCTTCACCGCTGCGGCTCATCTGCTGCTCTCCCGGGATGAGAAGCACCGCGCAGCCGCACGCGGCGGTGACGCCCAATGACGCGCCTCGCCGATGGGGTGAACGCCCCCGCGCTCACGGTGTTCCTCCTGCTGCTCGCCCTGGTGACCGTGCTCGGGTTCCTGGCCGCGCACTGGCGACGGGCGGACAACGCTCTCGACCTGCACGAATGGGGCCTCGGCGGCCGTTCGTTCGGCACCTGGGTGACCTGGTTCCTGCTCGGCGGCGACGTGTACACCGCCTACACCTTCATCGCGGTGCCGGCGGCCGTGTACGGCACCGGGTCGGCAGGCTTCTGGTCGGTGCCGTACGCGGTCGTGGTCTACCCGCTGGTGTTCCTACTGCTGCCCAGGCTGTGGTCGGTGGCCCGGGTGCACGGCTACGTCACCCCGGCCGACTTCGTGCGCGGCCGCTACGGCTCCCGGGCGCTGAGCCTGGCCGTGGCGCTCACCGGCATTCTCGCCACCATGCCCTATGTCGCGCTGCAACTGGTAGGGCTGGAAACGGTGTTGAACGTGCTGGGAATCGGCGGCGGCCAGGCCGCCAACCCACTGGTCCGGGATCTGCCGCTACTGATCGCCTTCGCGGTACTGGCCGCATACACCTACTCCTCCGGCCTGCGGGCGCCGGCAGTGATCGCCTTCGTCAAGGACACCCTGGTCTATATCGTCATCATCGTCGCGGTGGTCTACCTCCCGATGCGGCTGGGCGGCTACGGGCACATCTTCGACACGGCCGCCGCCAAGTTCCAGGCGGTGAACCCTGTCACCCACCAGCCGACCGGTTCGCTGGTGCCGGGCCCCAAGGCCCAGTGGGCCTACGCCACGCTGGCGCTCGGATCGGCCCTGGGCCTCTTCATGTACCCGCACACCCTCACCGGCGTGCTCGCTGCGAAGTCCCGGCGGGTGGTGCGGCGCAACATGGCCATCCTGCCGGCCTACACGCTGATGCTCGGCCTGCTGGCGCTTCTCGGCTTCATGGCCGTCACCGCCGGCGTCGGCCAGGGCGTGAAGGGCTACAACGCCCAACTGGCCATTCCCCAGTTGTTCGACAAGTTTTTCCCCGGCTGGTTCGCCGGCGTGGCCTTCGCGGCCATCGGCATCGGTGCGCTCGTCCCAGCGGCGATCATGTCCATCGGCGCGGCCAACCTCTTCACCCGCAACGTCTACAAGGAGTTCCTGAAGCCGGACGCCACCTTGGAGCAGCAGACCAAGGTCGCCAAACTCGCATCCCTGATGGTCAAGTTCGGCGCCCTGGCGTTCGTCGTCGGCATGGACAAGCAGTTCGCGATCAACCTGCAGCTGCTGGGCGGCCTGTGGATCCTGCAGACCCTGCCGACCGTCACCGCGGGCCTGTTCACCCGCTGGTTCCACCGCTGGGCGCTACTGGCCGGCTGGGCCGTGGGCATGGCGTACGGCACCTGGCAGGCGTACGGGATCGCCACCCCGGCCACCAGGCACTTCGGCGGCAGCACCGCGGTGATCCCGTTCATCGGCGAGACCGGGTACATCGGACTGACCGCCTTCGCCCTCAACCTGCTCGTCGCGCTCGCCCTCACCGTGCTGCTGCGGGCCCTCGGTGCCCCGCAGGGCAAGGACGAGACCAGCCCGGAGGACTACCGTGCCGAGGCCGAGACAGCGGCGGACGCCCCCGAGCCTGCGCCGGTCCCGGCGCTGACCGCCGCGAGCTGACGCCCGCGGACGGCCGGAAGGGGTGGCGCCGTTCGGCGCCGCCCCTCGAACCGGGCGGAGAACGCCCGGACGAGTTCAGGCGCGTGGGCCGGGCGGTGGCGAAATCCGCACACCCGGTGGGCACTTGGGGATCCGCACGGCGACCTCCAGCCTGTCGCCGAACCGGGCCCGGATCAGGTTGAGGTACTGGTCGATGGAGCGCAGTTCGTCGGCGAGGCTCGTGAAGTCACCGTGCCGGCGGAACGAGTACCGGGTGAACTCGGCAAACTCCGACAACAGTTCACGGGCCCGGTCGGGGTCGGTGCGGACGAAGGAGGCGATGGCGGCCGGCGAGTTGAAGATGAAGTGCGGGGAGATCTGTGCCCGCAGGGTGCGGATCTCCGCCTCGATCAGGTCCCGGCGTGAGCGGTCGAGCTCGGCCAACTCCAGCTGCACGGCCACCCAGCGCGCGACGTCGCCGGTGGCCCGCACCAGCACCGGCGAGTCCTCCGGGCCGTACACCGCAAGTGTGCCGACCACCCGGCCGTCGACCTCCAGTGGTGCGACGGCGGCCCAGCGGACCAAGCGTCGGCCTGGACGGCGAAGCCCTCGTGCGCGGTGACGAAGACCACGGTCGGCGGTCTGGCGAACCCGGCCAGCAGGCGGCCGTGTCCAGACCGCTGAGCCCGGGCATGTCGATGTCCAGGAACACTACGTCGAGCCGGTCCTCGCCGTCCGGCCCGGCCTCCAGCGCCCGGCCGATCCGCCGCAGCGCCCCGGTCGCGTCGGCGGCACCCTCGGCCCGCTCCACCCCAGGGTCGGAGCGGAGCAGGTACAGCAGTTCCTCCAGGGCCGGCGGCTCGTCGTCCACCGCCAGTACGCGCAGCATGGCGAAGGAGTCCAGCCAGGCCGCCCGACCAGCCACGGGGTCGGGCCGGCGGGTACGGCGCAGCAGCGGGGTACCGCCGAGCAGCAGGGTCACAGCGGCAGCTGCCGCGGCCTTCATGTCTGCTGTCACGGTGAGGCTCCCGTCGGTCCGGCTGTCGTCACGCGCCCGGGCACGAGTCCAAACGCACGGAGGGGGCGGCAGAGCCCACCCGTGTCGTCAGGCGGCGCGCGGCAGTTCCCCGGGCATCCGGTGCCACTGGTCGGCGGCCTGGTCCGCGCGCCGTCCGGTGTCCACGCCGAGGTGCTCGGGGAGTTCCAGCGGTACTGGGGTCGGTCCGCCCACCAGGTCGAGCACCCACAGCACCGTCCGGACCGTGTGCAGCGCGGCCTGCTTATGGCCGGGATGGCTCCGGGATTCAATCCGGTCCGAAAATTCCTGTTCCGAGTCGCGACCGCGGTCAGGCGTCAGGGCACCAGGCCGTGCTCGCGCAGCGCCAGGCGCAGCGCGCGGATGGCATAGAAGCAGCGGGACTTGACGGTTCCTTCGGGCACCCCGAGCAGTTCGGCGGTCTCGGAGAGCGAGCGGTAATTGAAGTAGATCTCGGTGAGCACCGCCCGGTGCGCCTCGGTCAGCGAGGACAGTGCCTGGCGCACCGACCAGGTGTTGAGCAGCCGGTCGATCTCGTTACCGAGCGCGGACTCCTCGGCGAAGACCGTGAGGTCGGGCGAGCCCACCTCGGTGGGCCGGCTGCCGCGCGCCCGCAGATGGTCGATCAGCAGGTTGCGGGCGACGCGGTAGAGCCAGCGCAGCGGCGTGCCCTGCTGGGCGGAGAGGATCTCCGGGTGGCGCCAGGCACGCACGAAGGTCTCCTGGGTGAGATCCTCCGCGAGCTGTGCGTCGCCAAGGGTGCGCTTGGCGAGGTAGCCGTGCACGGCCCGGTGGTGTGTGGTGAGCAGGCTCCGGAACTCTGCGTCGGCCATCCGCGGCCGGTCGGCGGGGGCGGCCGGGGTCTGGGTGGCGAAGTCCTGGGCGTGCTCGGTCATGAGGGTCCTCTGGTCGGGTGAAGGCGTCGCTGCTCTGGCGAGGTGATCCGAGCCTCTCGGCCGGCCGGGCCGGGGACATCCGCCAACTGGCGCCGGACCTGCGCGGATCCGGCGCTTCTCGCCGGCAACCGGGCCATTCGTCGTGCCGACGCCGCACCGCCGGCGCCGGAAGGTACGACGAACGGTCGAGCGGTGATCGTCTCCGACCCCCGCCACCGATCCACCGTCACGCCGCCGACCTGCGAGTTCGCGCCAGTTGGCGGGTGTTCGTGACAGCCCGGACGGGCGGCCGGCCGCACTGCTCCGAACGGCGGGCCGAAAACGCGGAAACGGCCCGGTCAGCATGACCGGGCCGTCCCCTTTCGCGAGGTCGGAGATGATCAGACGGGTACCGAAACCAGCTCCCGCCCGTCCGCGGTGCGCACCTCGAAGTGGTCGAGCTGCTGCCGGGACAGCGAGGTGCCGCCGTGCACCAGCAGCGGATCCGGGTGCCCGGGCACGCCGTACCCGGCCGCCGGTACGGACCAACTGGTCACCGACTCCCGTTGCCCGCTCCTGGAGACCGCCACCAGCGAGCAGACCAGCGGCCCGTCGACACCACCGAGCTGGAGCGCGACATGCGTGCCCCAGGCCTTGTCCTCCAGGCCGATCACCCCGGTCACGCCGGTCGCCGGGTCGGTGGCGCCGTGCTGCTCACCGGTCATCATCAGCATGGCGGCCGGGCTCGGCGTGGGGCCGGCGGGCCCGCTCGCCACCGCCTGTACTGAGCCCAGGCGCAGCGAGACGAAGGGCGCGGCCACCAGCAGCGCGGCGGCAGCGGTCAGCGCCGCCGCCGTCCGCCAGGTGCGGCGGTGCCGGTCCCGGGCCACGTCCCGAAGCAGCTGGTCCAGCAGTTCGTCGTCCGGCCCGGCGGTGGACCGGACGTCATCCACCTCCGGCGGATCCCCCATGAGCGGGAGCAGCAGCTCGCGGACCGACTGGAAGGAGCCGATCTCGCTCAGGCACTGGTCGCAGTCGAGCAGGTGCTCCTCGAACCGGTCGGACTCCGGGCCGTCCAGTCCGCCGAGCACATAGGCGCCGAGGCCGGCGCAGTCGGGGCTACGGTTCACCAGGCCGATTCCTGTTCTTCGATGGCGAGGGCCAGGCGGTGCAGCCCGTAGTAGAGACGGGACTTCACCGCCTCGGGCGGAAGACCGAGGACCTCGGCCGCCTGCCGAACTTTCCGGCCCTTCAGGAACGTCTCGACCAGCGCCGCCCGGTGCTCGGGCGGCAGTCCGGCCAGCGTGTCGGCGATGGGCAGCTCGCTGCCGGGCCGGGCCGGCGGCCGGCCGGGCGCCGGTGAGGCCGCGACGCCACGCCGCCGACGCCACAGGCCGAAGCGCGGACGCCTGACGGACAGCCGACGCATCTCGTCGGCCAGCCAACCTGCCAGGTCGGCACCGACCCGACCGGCCGGCCGGCGGACGGCGTTCAGCAGCGCGGTGCGGAGCAGCGCGTGAGCCTGCGTCCGGTCACCGCCCGCGAGGGTGAGGGCATGCGGATACACGGCGGCGGCGTGCCGCGCGTACAGCTCACATGCCAGCCGCTCCTGCACACGCTTCGTCAACCCGCGATCTCCCGTCTCGGCTCCCCCACTCCACGTACGGAGCGAACCGCAGGTTCAGCGTGATCCACATCACAGCCCGAGGGTCCGGACCCGCCATCGGGTAGCCTCCTGACCGGAATCGGGAGCGATCGGCTGATCGGCTCCTTTCCTGGTCAGCGGGGGCGAAACGGGCAGATGACGGGCGGCGGGCAGAAGACGATGACGGCAACTGACGAGCTGCTGTTCGGCCGTGACGCGGAGTTGGCCCGCCTGGCGGACCTGCTGTCCGAGGCCCGCCGGGGCTACGGCGCGGCCGTGCTGGTCGAGGGCGAGCCCGGGAGCGGCAAGACCTCGCTCGTGGGGGCGCTGGAAGCGCAGGCGCTGGCGGCCGGCTGCACGGTGCTGCGCGGCTGCTGCGACGAGGCCGCCAGCGACTTTCCGCTGCTGCCGGTGCTCGACGCGCTGGGCGTACACCGCCGCGGCGAGGACGTCGCCCGTGCCGAGATCCGCCAGTTGCTGCGCCTGGGCTCGGGAGCGAACCAGGACGCCATCCCCGCGCTGATCGAGCGGCTGCTCGACCTGGTGGAGACCGCCTGCACCGCCGGGCCGGTGGTGCTCACGGTCGACGACCTCCAGTGGGCCGACGACACCACCGCCGTCTGGTGGCAGCGGCTCGCGCGCTGTGCCGACGAGCTGCCCCTGCTGCTGATCGGCGCGGTGCGAGCCCGGAGCGACTCCTCCGCCGTGGACGTGCTGCGCCGCAGCCACGCCAGGCGTCAGAGCCCGACGCTGCGTCTGGGCCCGCTCGACCCGTCCGCGCTGGCCGCACTCGCCGCCCACCGGCTGGGCGCCGTCCCCGGCCCGAAGCTCTCCCGGCTGCTGCTCAGTACGGGCGGCAGCCCGTTGTGCGCCGTCGAGTTCCTCGCCCACGTCAGGCGGGAGGGCCTACTCCAGCCGGCTGTGGACGGCTGGGCCCTCGACCTCGCCGAGGAGCTGGTCGGCGCCACCCTGGCCGGCGCGGTCCGCAACCGGATCAGCCATCTCAGCCCGGAGCAGCGCGAGTTCCTGCAGACCCTCAGCGTGCTCGGCCCGGAGTTCGGCACCGAGCAGGCGCTGGCCGTGCTGGACGGCTCGGCCCGCGAGCTGGCCCCGCTGTTCGCCGAGACGCAGGCCGTCGGCCTGCTCGCCCAGCACGGCGCGGTGACCGCGTTCCGCAACCCGCTGCTCCAGGAGCAGCTGTACGAGGAGATCCCGCTCCCGCTGCGGGCTCCCCTGCACACCCGGGCGGCCGAGCGGCTGGAGGCGGCCGACGCCCCGCTCGACCGCGTGCTGCAGCAGCTGACCAAGGCCACCGCCGGATCTGACTCCTTCGCCCCGCAAGGTAGTTGGGCCTACCGCTGGCTGCACGAGCACACCGAGGCGCTGGTCAACCGCACCCCCGCGGTCGCCGTCGAGCTGCTGTCGCCGCTGGTCGATCCGGCGGCACCGGGCGGCACCGTGCAGCTGGCCGTCCTCACGGCACTTCAACGCCTCCAGCGGCACGACGAGGTGGAGGCGCACTGCCGGCGGCTGCTGGAGTCCGGTACCGACCCGGAGATGATCGGCCAGGCCGGCTACCAGCTCGCGGTCTGCCTTCAGCGGGGGGCGCGGTTCGCCGAGGCGAACGACCTCACCGACCGGCTCTTCGCCCGCAGCGACCTCCCGCCGAAGTGGCGCGCGGCGCTCCACGCCGTCCGCAGCACGACCGAGGACAACGTGGGCCACCAGGAGGCGGCGGAGCGCCACGCCGAGCTGGCGATCTCGCTGGGCCGGTCCTGTGAGGCCTGGTTCGCCGTCGGTCTCGGCGGCTGGTACAGCGCGCAGTTCGCGGCATCGGCCGACCCGCACCTGGCGCTGCGCCGGTACGACGAAGCCGTCGACGCGCTGCGCCGCGACCCGTCGCAGTGGTTCATGCTGACCATCGCGCTGGGCGGCCGGCTCGGTGTGCTCCACGGGCTCGACCGCACCGCCGATCTCGCCGACACCGTCGACTCGATGCGCCGCCTGATCGGCGCCAACGGCGGCGTCGCGCCGTTCGTCACCACCATGGTCCTGGCCGAACTCCGGTACCACCAAGGCCGCTGGGACGAACTCCAGGCGGACACCGAGCACCTGACCGAGCAGAGCCCGGCCGAGAACTGGCAGCTCTACACGCTGCACGGGATGCTGGCCGTGGTCGCGGCCCACCGCGGCGACGCGGCGGCGCTGCGCCGGCACCTCGACAAGTGCGCGGACATGCCGCAGGAGGAGGGCTACCTGCTCGACTTCGGGCAGTGGACCAGGCTGGCGCGGGCGGTGGCGGCGGACCGGGCCGGGGAGCCCGGCCGGGCGGTGGCCGCTCTGCTGGAGTTCCACCACCCCGAGCTGATGCACCACCAGCGGCTGCGCTTCCATCTGCTGCCCCACCTGGTGCGGTTCGCGCTGGCCGCCGGAGACCGGGCCACCGCCGCCGACGCCGCCCAGCTGTGCCGGGCCCAGGCGGAGCCCCGTCCGGTCACGCACTGGCAGCAGGCCGCCGCACACTGCGCGGCCATGCTCGCCGACGACGCGGCCGCCCTGCTCGACGTGGCGGCGTACTACCAGCGCACCGAGCGGCCGTTGGAACACGCCCAGACCCTGCACGACGCGGCGCGCGCGTTCACGGCCGCCGGCGACCACCAGGCGGCCGAGGCCGCCACGGCCCAGGCGGTCGCCGCCTGCCACCGGCTCGGCATCCCGGGCGGCGCGGACGCCCCGGCGCAGCAGCCCGACCGCGGCTGGGAGTCCCTGACCGCCACCGAGCAGCGGATCGCCCGGCTTGCCGCGCAGGCCAGGTCGAACCCGCAGATCGCGGCGGAGCTCAACCTACCGCGCCGGACCGTCCAGACCCACGTCTCACGGATCCTCGCCAAGCTCCAGCTGCGCTCGCGGGTGGAGATCCCGTTGCACGTCCCGGCCGACGCCCGGTAGTCAGCCGACGCCCGGGTCCTCGGACCGGCGGGCGAGTTCCTGGGCTATGGCGACCCGGGAGGTGGCGCCGAGCTTCGCCAGGATGCTGGACACGTGGGTCTGCACCGTCCGCACCGAGATGCCCAGCCGGGCCGCGGACTCCGGGTTGGACAACCCCTGGCCGACCAGCCGGGCCACCGTCAGCTCGGCGGGCGTCAGCGCCTCCCAGCCGCTCGCGGCCCGCCGGCGACCGGTACGGCGCCGGACGACCGCGTCGACGCCCGCCGCGCGCAGCCGCTGCTCCGTCCGCCGGGCCTCGGCCAGGGCGCCCATCCCCCGGTACAGCTCCAGTGCCTCGGCCAGGACCGGCCGCGCCTCGGCCATCCGTCCGGCGGCCGCCTTGGTCGCCGCCAGATCCTCCAGCACCCAGGCCAGTTGGGTTCGCCGTTCTACCGACCGGAAGTACCTCGCGACGGCGCCCAGCCCGGTCGCGTCCGCCGCGAGCAGTGCCTCGCACCAGGCCAGCACCCGGTCCCGGTGCGGCACCGGCTGCTCGGCCGCCGCCTGCCGGGCGAACTCGACGAACCGCTCGGCGAGTTCGCGATGACCGCAGTCGAGTGCGTGCCGTACCGCCCGGGGGCACCAGATCAGCCGGTACGCCGCACCCTCGACGCGCCCCGCGGCCAGCTCACCCTCCAGCGCCCGCAGTGCCCGGTCGGGTTCGCCCGCGCGCTCGGCCGCCATCGCCTCGGCCACCCGGAGCAGCGTCGCGGCCCGGCCCACGGCCCGGCCGCCGGCGATCTGCTGGGCCCGGCGCAGCTGCTCGGACGCGGGCTCCGGCTCGGCGCAGACGGCCTGCTGTACGGCAAAGGCGCAGTGCGCACTGAGCATCGGCTGCGGCTCGTCCGGGCGGCACAGCTCGGCGAGCTCGTCCCCGCCGAGGGACCAGTCGCCGTTGCGCAGGTGGAGGGCGAAGCCTGCCACCGCCGTCCACCGCCCGTCATGGGTGCGCGAGCGCGTGGCCGAGGCCTTGGCGCGTGCCTGGGCGGAGTCCGAGTCGGTCCGCCGGTCCAGCTCGCCCAGCAGGTCGGCCAGTTCGGAGAGCACCACCGCGTGCAGCTCGGGCCGGCCGTCCCCGATGCCGCCCAGCAGGCCACCGGCCTCGTCCAGCAGCGCCAGGGCACGCTCGGTCGCGCCGCCCGCCCGGGCCGCGACGGCCCGGCACAGTGCCAGCCCGGCCAGCGCCCACTGGTCGCCGGACTGCCGCGCCGCGGCCTCGGCGGCGGCCTCGGCCGTGGCGAGCCTGGCCTGGACGGGTTCGCCGAGCACCACCAGCGCGTAGACCAGGCAGGCCCCGAGTCGGGCGCGCAGCGCGAGCGGAACGCCGTCCCTGGCGAGCTGTTCCTCGCACAGGCGGCCGGCCTCGGTGTGGCCGCCGACCAGGTGGAGGCTGCGGGCGAGGTCCCAGGCCAGCTCGGAGGTCAGCAACGGGTCGTCGGTCGAGGCGAGGATGTTCCGGGCCAGCTCCAGCGCCTGGGTGTAGCGCCGGGCGCGCAGCATGGCCCGGGCCAGCGCGGCCTGCAGCGCCTTGTCCCGGCCGTCGAGCTTCTCCCCACCGGCCGCCGCGCGCAGCACCGGTACGGCGAGCTGCGGCGCCTGCTCGACCAGCACGGACGCCTGCTTCCGGACCCAGCCGGCGGCCCACCGGCTCAGCACCGGCCCGGCCTGCTCCAGGTGTTCGGCGACCTGGACGGCGTCGGCGCCGGACTCCGCCAGCCGGTGCGCCGCGTCGGCGTGCATCGACCAACGCAGCACCGCCGGGACGCTCTCCCGGATGCCGCGCCAGAGCACCGGGTGACAGAAGCTCAGCCCGGCCTCGGTCTCCGCCAGCAGCCCGGCCGAGACGGCCTCCCGTACGCCGGCCAGCAGGGCAGTGGCAGGCTGCCCGGTGACGGTTGCCAGGTCCGAGAACTGGGTGCGCTGCCCGAGCAACGCCGCCTCCCGGACGGCCTGCGCGGCGCCCGGCGACAGCTCCGCGAGCCGGAGTTCGGCCAGCTCGGTGAAGGCCGGCTCGGCCGCGCCCTCGACGGCCTCGGCCGCGGTTCCGGTGCGGCGCAGCAGGCCCTGCCGGTCCAGCACGTCGAGGAGTTCCAGCAGATAGCGGGGATTGCCGCCGACCTGCGACAGCAGCCGTACGAGGCTCTCGCCCGCCGCGGC
This sequence comes from Kitasatospora sp. NPDC051164, assembly GCF_044455625.1. Taxonomy (NCBI): domain Bacteria; kingdom Bacillati; phylum Actinomycetota; class Actinomycetes; order Kitasatosporales; family Streptomycetaceae; genus Kitasatospora; species Kitasatospora sp. NPDC051164. Next base: position 276,184 of record NZ_JBITFB010000010.1, read on the forward strand.
ACCCAGCCGGTGACGGGCCAGTGCCAGGGTGGCGTCCGGCGCGAGCGGGCCGAGTTCGATCACGTCGCCGTCCAGCCGGCCGGCCACCACCAGGGACTCCACCGGCCGGGACCACTGCCCGTACCGCACGCACGCCAGCAGCAGCAGCGGCAGGTCCACGGCCGCCCGGGCCAGCCGGCGCCAGAGCGCGACCGAGGCGTCGTCCAGCCACTGGGCGTGGTCGATCACCAGGACCAGCGGCCCTTGGGCGCACTGCTCCTCGACCGCTTCCAGCAGCAGCCCGCTGGTCGCGGCCACCGACACCGCGCCGCCTGCACTGCGGGCCAGCTCGGCCAGGTCCGGGCTGGAGCGGTAGAGCGCCTGGCCGCTCGACGTGCGGCACTCCAGGAAGGGCAGCAGCGGCAGCCGCCGACCGAGCTCGTCCGCCTCGCCGCGCCAGACCTGCACGCCGGCCCGGACCGGCTCGGCCAGGCAGTGCTCCACCAGGCTGGTCACGCCCGCGCCGGCCTCGCCGGTTACGAGCACTCCTCCGCCGGCACCGTTCCGGGCCCGGGCCAGCCGGTCCCGCAGGCCGGCCGTCTCGTACTCCCGACCGAACAGGGCGGCAACGTCGGCTGCGCTGCCCGGTCGGCGCCCCGAGGCGGTGAAGACGGCATCCAAGCGGAACTCCTCAGCGGTACGGTGGTCGGTCCGGCGCGCCATCGGTCGTCAGGTGCGATCCGGTTTCCGGACCTCATTCTCCGCTGGAGGACGACCCGTCCACATCCTGGACCCGTACCCACCGGACTTCGTGGTCAGCCGTCCCGGCGGACCACCCGGACCGCGCGCTGGGCCCGCGGGCTGAGGTCCGGCTTGGTCATGATTCATCCGTCCGATCGTGCCGACCGTAACCCCTCCGGAAACGGTGCAATCGGCCCGGACGGCCGCCTCCGTTCCGGGCGGTGCAGTACACAGCGGGCAGCGGGGTCCGAACACGAGTGGCACGACGACCAGTTCCCGGAACTCCGCAGCACCGCACGTTGAACCCCGTATCCGAGCCGCGCGTAAGACGCTGCGTCGGAGTCCGCACCAACAGAAGGAGAGAACCGTGCGCGCAGCGTACATCGAGGCGTTCGGAGCCATTGAGGACGTCGTGCGGGTGGGCGTCCGGCCGGACCCGGCCATCGGCGCCAACGACGTGCTCATCCGCGTCCGCAGCGCGAGCGTGAATCCGATCGACCACATCGTGGCGTCCGGGGCTCTGCAGACGGTGCACCCGGTCGCGCTGCCCCTGACGCTGGGCAATGACGCGGCCGGGGTCGTCGTCGGGAAGGGCGAGGCGGTGACCCGGTTCAAGGTCGGCGACGAGGTCTACACCCGGGTCGACCCGGCCACCTCCGGGGCGTTCGCCGACTACGTCGCGGTCGATCAGGGCCTCGTCGCGCTGAAGCCCGAGACCATCGGCTTCGACGCCGCCGCGTCGCTCCCGCTGGTCGCCCTGACCGCCTGGCAGGGCCTGGTGGAACACGCGAGCCTGAGCGAGGGCCAGAAGGTCCTGATCCACGCCGGCTCGGGCGGTGTGGGCTCCATCGCCATCCAGCTGGCCCGGCACCTGGGAGCGCACATCACCACCACGGTGTCCGCCGACGGCGTGGCACAGGCCTGTGAGCACGGCGCCCACCAGGTCGTGGACTACCGGACCGAGAAGTTCGAGGACGTCGACGGCGACTTCGACGTGGTGCTGGACACCCTGGGCGGCGAGGTGCAGGAGCGTTCCTACGGCGTGCTGAAGCCCGGCGGCGTCCTGGTCTCTACCGTGTGGGTCCCTGCGGCCCATGAGGCGGCCGAGCGCCACGGCATCCGGGTCGAGCCGTTCTTCATGCGCCCCAGCGGCGAGCAGTTGGAGACGCTCGCGCGCCTCGTCGACGCCGGCACGGTCCGGCCCTTCATCGACCGTGCGTACGGCCTCGACGAGACCGCCGACGCCCTGCGCCACAGCGCCTCGAAGCGCGCCAAGGGGAAGATCGTCATCCGCGTCTCCTGACCGGCCCACGACTCCCCTGCGACGACCGCCCGGCACCACGCCGGGCGGTCGTCCGCGTTCGCCTTCTGCCGCTCGGCCCGTGCCCATGCGGAACGCCCGTCGATTCTCGGGGAGAACCGACGGGCTTCGGTGTGCTCGCGGCGGAGATCAGAGCTCGCCGGCCCTCTGCCTGCCGGGGACCAGTGCCGCCCGGCGATCGGCACCCGGAAAGCCGAGCGGGACCCCGGCCGGGCCACAAGGCCCGTTGCCGGAGTCCCGCTCGATCGGCCCGCCGGGGCCCGGGTGCTCGGGACCACTCAGTCCCCGAAGCGAATGGAGGCGATCTTCATGTCGAAACCGATCACACTGAGATCCGGGATGCCGGCGGTCACCACCGCCGAGGTGCCGGTGCAGTCGGGGCCCGTCCAGATCTTGACCGGCCCGCCGCTGAGGTCCAGCGAGGCGGCCTGGCTCCCCTTCTGGACGTTCTTGCAGCCGGGACCGCTGACGGCTTCCGAACCGTTCGGCTCGCTGAACTTGACGCCGGTGTCGATCGTGACCACCCCGTTGCCGAGGGCCACCGGGGTCCCGGTTGCGCTCGGCGCGGCGACGGACGCGCTCGGCGAAGCGGGTGCGCTCGGCGCGGTGGCGGCGGCCGAGGCCGTCGGCGCGGTGGGTGCACCACTCCCGGCGGCCGGGCGCAGCACCTTCCCGCCGTGCGGCGACACCGCGAACCAGGTGCCGCCGACCCCCTCCCCGTTCGTCTGCCCCGGGGCGGTGTCCTTGCTGAAGCGGTACACCGGCCAGCCGCCGACGGTGACCTGACGCGCGCCGTCTGCCCGGGTCACGATGCCGATCTCCGAGGTCGGCACACCGGCGACGAAGATCCGCGAGCCGGGCTGGACCAGGACCGGCGGCCACGTCGTGGCACAGGCGTCATCGCAGTTGGACTTCGACGGCTTCGCCGTGTCCTTGTCGAACCGGTACAGCGTGAACCCGGCGCCGTCGTGCACGATCGGGGTCAGGCCGCCGGCCGAACCCGCCGTCAGCTGTACCCACTTCATCGCCTCCGGGCTGTTGCGCGGCCCCGAGTACTGGTCGCCGGTGTTCGGCGGCGCGTTGTTCTCCTTCGCGGTGCCGTTCTTGTAGTCCAGGCCGGTATCGGCGTCCGCACCCTGCTGGGACTGGCCGGCCTTGCCGCCCTCCGGTGTCACAGCGAACCAAGTGCCGCCCACGCCCTGGCCGTTGGCCTGCCCGGGGGCGGTGTCCTTGCTGAACCGGTAGACCGGCCGGCCGCCGATGGTCGCCTGGAGCGTTCCGTCGTCGCGCTTGACGACACCCACGTCGGCCTGCGCCACGCCGTCCAGGAAGATCCGCGAGCCGGGCTGGACCAGGACCGGCGGCCACGTCGTGGCACAGGCGTCATCGCAGTTGGACTTCGACGGCTTCGCCGTGTCCTTGTCGAACCGGTACAAGGTGAACCCGGCGGCGTTGCGAACGACCGGATTGAGCGGACCAGCCGCACCCACGCTGAGCTGCACCCACTTCATCGCGGCCTGCGTGTTCGTCGCACCGGCGGCGAAGTCCCCGGTGTCGGCAGGCGCGTTGTTCTCCTGCGCCGTGCCGGGCACATAACTGACGGGCGAGGACGCCGTCGTGCTCTCGGAGGGCTTGGGCTCCGCCTCCGTGCCGCTCGGAGAGCAACCCGTCAATGCCGCCAGCCCCGTGGCCAGGGCAGCCGAGAGTATCGCGGTGCGTGCTCGGATCATGTCGATTCCCCAGATGGTTCCACCGGCTGCCGTTCCTCCGTCAGCCGTCCGACCCCCTTGACGGACCGGACCGGTGAACTCCTCAACCCCGCCCCCGATCAACGCGCGTGATCCGCCTCACACCTCGCTCACGGAAGCCACCCGCCCTCGACCGCCTCTCCAAGGCTGCTCGGGGCGGTGCCTCCCTCCACAGCGGCGAAACCCGGTCCGAACGCGACTGAACCGGGCACCGCGATCACCCGTGAAGCGGGCCGACAGCTTCCGAAGCGAAAGAGGGACCATGTCGGCGGCACCGGCACAGCGCCTCCTACACCGAGGAGATCGTCCCGCCTCGGGAGGTGCGATCGCGCCGCCGGCCGACCTGCCGGTGCCGGAGGTCGTCCCGGCCGGCTACATCCTGGCCGACCTCACGCCGTCCCCGGCGACCCTGGTCCACGACAACCCTCGCCTGACCTGCCCCACCATGCCCGCACTCTCCCTCCCCGCCGCGAAAGGCAGTCTCATGAGCACCTCGGAAACCTACTCCCGCGTCGCCGTCGTCGGCGCCGGCACCATCGGCGCCTCCTGGACCGCCCTCTTCCTCGCCCACGGCCTGCACGTGACGGTCAGCGACCCGCGCCAAGACCTGGAGGAGTACGTCACCGCCCAACTCCTCGCATTCACCCCGACGCTGGCCGCGCTCGGCCTGCCGACCGGGGACCTCACCGCGCGACTCGTCTTCGAGCCGGAGTTGGAGAAGGCCGTCGCCGACGCCGACGTGGTCCAGGAGAGCGGCCCGGACGACCTGAGCCTCAAGCAGGAGCTGTTCGCCCGGCTGGGGGCGGCCACCCGCCCCGGCACCCTTCTGCTCTCCTCCACCTCGGGCATCCGCGCCACCGACTTCACCGCGCGGATGGCCGCCCCCGGCCGAGTCGCGGTCGGCCACCCGTTCAACCCGCCGCACCTGATCCCGCTGGTCGAGATCGTGCCCGGCGAACAGACCGAGGCCGGCACCCTGGAGGACGCCGCCGCGTTCTACCGCCAGGTCGGCAAACAGCCGCTGATCCTGCGCCGGGAGATTCCGGGCTTCGTCGCCAACCGCCTGCAGTCCGCGCTGTTCCGCGAGGCCGTCCACCTGGTCATCACCGGGGTCGTCAGCCTCAAGGACCTGGACACCATCGTCACCAGCTCGATCGGCCCGCGCTGGGCGGCCGGTGGCCCGTTCCTCACCTTCGACCTCGGCGGCGGCCCCGGCGGCTTGGAGCACTTCCTGAAGCACCTCGGCCCCGGCATGGAGATGCTGTGGCAGCTGCTTGGCAAGCCGTCCTTCGACGAGGCCACCATCGCCACCCTGGACGCCCAGGTGCGCGAGGCCTACGGCGACCGGACCTACGACCAGCTGAGCACGGTCCGCGACCGCGACCAGCTGGCCCTGATGGCCGCCCTGCACAAGGCCAACTGAGCGATCCGAACTCGACCACGCGATGGCGCTCGGCACCGCCTCGTTGCGAATGGCCTCACCACTGCCAATCCGGTGAGAAGGCGTTCTCAGTTCCCGACGGCCGCCCCGGCTCGCTGCCGCGGCACCGCAGGGGACCGACCGGTGCCCGCACTGCTGGCCGTCATCTGCGCGGGGATCCTGCTCAGCGACTAGGTGTACTGACCAGTGAGGTTGGGGACGCGGCTGGCGGGTGGCTTGCCTGCGAGCGCGGTGTGTCCGCGGTGGTGATTGTAGGTGTGCAGCCAGTCG